>NZ_JACJDX010000015.1:0-116347 GCF_014163775.1 Shewanella sp. SR43-8
CATACCCATACCCATACCCATATCAATCATCATCATCCTGCTCTTGCTATCGATTGTTATCATCAAAAACTATCTGTTTTTATCAAGTCATGATCAATTGCTGTCCATCATCCATCTTCTACCATCCATCATCATAAATCTCAGTTTTACTTAGGTTTATTATATTAATTCCTGATGCTTAGACCTGGTATCGCGTTAATCATTTTTCATTAGGGTTTGTTTAATCATCGATTACTCGCCGCTATGGGCTTGAGGCTTGTCATTTAATAGAGAATAAGCTCGACTCGGGATAATAAACGATTATCAAACAGTAGTTTGTATCGCGGATTGGATTTCATTATTTTGCCATGGGCTGGTTATTAAGGTGTTGATCGGTGTTGCTAACAAAACAAATGCGAGGTTAATGAAATAGGCCGAATGGGATGGATTTTGCTTACTTACTTCCCATAGCTTAACCTGAGTAATTAAAAATTTGTTCAAACTGATCTGCTAGATGTAATGACAATAACTGGCTGATGTAAGTTGTGCGCTGTGTGATTAATTTACTCTTGGTTAATACAGTCTATGCCTGCTAGTTCAAGCGAGTGGCTAAGGAGTGCGAGTTTAAGAGTATTTTTGGGAATGGATAGTGTTTGAGCACTGTTAATATCAAGAGATGATCACTGAATTGAGAGGTGATGATGAAGTGACATTTTTGGATCCCCTCGTTTATGAACAGTGCTAGTTAATCATAAATAAGGGGACTACATACTATTGTAATAACGCGCAGTGAGTCGCTTTCTCATCACTAGCGAAGCTGATGAGCATAAGTCATATTCTGAATAATCTTTAAATATTAAGAGAATAAGGTTTCTTCTAAGGTTCGGCCTTTCAGCAAGGCTTTATATTGCCATTGATTCACCGTAAACAGTTCAAATAATTGTATTTCAATGGCGAAGCCAGATTGTTTTTGGTACTCAATAACATATTGATCATCACCGATACGTCTAACTTGAATAACATCGTTTAGCCCCAATAGTTTTTGGTGGAGGCTATCCATGTCACACTGTTTCATTGTCAGGGTAATAAAGTCAGTCGCTTGACTGGCTTTTATCGATACAGATTGTTGTAGTTTGCCATGCTCAAGATAGACAACTTGGTCGCACAATTTCTCCAATTCATCTAGGTTATGTGAACTGATCACAAATGTCGTATTATCTGATAAATCTTTAACAATCTGGCGGATTTTTTTCGCATTGGCAGGATCAAGTCCAGCTGTTGGTTCATCAAGTAAGACAATTTTAGGTGAACCCATTAACGCTTGTGCTATTGAGACTCGTTTGCTCATCCCGTGACTTAAGCTTTTGGGCTTAGCTTCAGCTGAATCGGTTAAATCAACAAGCGCAAGTACTCGTAATGCTTCTAGCTTGGCGGCTTTTGTTGTCATGCCTTGTAATTGGGCAAAGAATTGCAGTTGTGACACGATACTAAAATTAGGATCTAATGCTGCATCTTGTGGTAATGCCGATAATAGTCCTTGCAGCGCTTTGCTACCTGGCTTGTGGCCTAAAATGCTAATACTGCCATTGGTAGGTTGAATATACCCACATAATAAACTGAATAAGGTCGTTTTACCGGCCCCATTAGGACCAACTAATGCAATGGGTGCGCCCTGTGTCAACGTTAACGATACTGTGTCGAGCGCCAGTTTATTACCATATTGTTTAGAAAGGTTGTCACATTGAATGATACTCATAGTGCGCTCCGACTCATTAAGTGTTTACCGACAAATAAAATAACCGCAGTTTGCAGTAATGGAATGGGAGCTAGTGCGAAAGAGCTTAACCCTTGAGTATTAATTAAATTAGAAATTTGCGAACCTGGCAATATCCAATTTAACCAGCTCAGTTGGGGGAAGTTCATATTGATCAAGGCAATAAAAATCGATACCACAGCCCACAAGATAACCGCAAAGATACTCGCTTGTCTGGCCGAGTTGGCATGTAATGACAGCACCGCCATGGCGGCGGTGTAGGGTAATAATACAATGACTAAGTTCACCATCACTAATAGGCTGGTGGTGATTGATGGCAGTAATAATGACATCTCACGCGAAAGAGCCAATGCGATGGTGGCCAATAGTGTTAACACAATAAGCATTAATTGGATCAGCATTTGACCTAGGAAACGTCCAAAAAACAAACTGCTACGACTAACTCTTAAGGTTAAAAATCGCAAGCTACCACGTTGCTTATCTGAGCTAAATTGATCTGCGGCGATAAAAATACTGAACATAGGAAACAGATATAGTGCGGCTAGCCAGAACACTGCAAATTCTTCAACTGGCCATTCGAATAGATGGCGTAAACTCCCAGGTCCAAAGAGTGCTTCGGTAAAGTCTCTGAAGTTTGGCTGCATAATAAATTCAGATGCACTCTTAATTGGATACAGTAATAAAATTGCCCAAATTAACATAAAGGCAATTAATGAAATCATGCCGCTTTTATTGGTAAAGCGTTTGCTTAACTCATATTTGGCTAATAACCAAATATGAGTCAATGTTGATGGGGAGGCAGTACTTTCCATAATGTTGTCCTTGCTTACCGTTTAACGAAAAGCATAAGTTAGTCTAATAGGGGTTCTAATTGTGCGAGCTTTTGTTCCAGCAATTCAACTCTGCGCTCTAATTCTGCAATCCGAGTATCTTGCTGTAATGTTTGCTGCGTGTGGCCTGAAACCACAATGGCATCACTACTGTTAACATCATAGTCGTCAACATTACCACTGAAGCACTCAAGAAAGCGGCAATCACGTTTATTCGGCTCTCGAGCAAGTTGTACTACTAAGGGTTTTTCACCTTGGCTTAATGCCAGTAATACTGCTTCAACTTGGGATACATCAGTGAACTCGTGCAGTCTATTTGAGCGAGTTTTGAGTTCCCCTGGTGTTTGAGGACCACGTAATAACAACACACAAATTAATCCAACTTCAGCACTGGTTAACTGTAATTCGCTGAACTCGGTATTACAAAAGCGATGTTTATATTTTACGACGCGACTACCAAAACCGGATTGCTCACTGATTAAGCGTTTTTTAGTGAGGTCTTCGAGTATCGTTTGTACTTGAGATTCACTGAGTGACATAACCGGTTCACGGCTACTTTTTTGGTTACATGCTAAGGTAAGTGAGTTTAATGACAGGGGATATTGATCAGGAGTTGTAAGTTCTTTTTCGAGCAAGCACCCGATAACTCGAGCTTCTAGCGGGGTTAATTCCATAAACAGTATCCTTTTAATAAAAAGCATGATTCTATTACTTTTATAACAGAGCCATGCTTTTTCTCAAAGGATTGCACTAGTTTAGGGAGGTTAATCGATTATTGTTCACACAGTTAAGCGAATACCGTCACTTTCGATAGTGATTTCACCTGCTTTAAATAAACCACCAATAGATTTTTTAAAGGCTTTCTTACTCATAGCGAGTTTGTCATAAATAACATCGGCATCAGTTTTGTCATGTAAAGGTAAAAAGCCGTTTGCGCTGCGCAGTTTATTGATGATCAAGCGAGCATTTTTATCGAGCTCATCTTTGTCACCTTTTTGCAGCACAAGATCAATTTTGCCATCACTGCGCATCGTTTTAATAAAACCGGTGACTTTTTGGCCAAAGCGAAGTTTTTGAAACACTTCATTTTGGTATATCACTCCCCAGTGCTGGTGATTGATAATAGCTTTGTAGCCTAAATCTGTTGTGCCGCCAATAATCAAGTTAACTTGTTCGCCTTCGGTGTAATGAGCTTCTGTTTTATCAACAAACTTATCCAGTTTAGAGGAGGCCATGATGCGTTCATCGGCATGGTTAGCATGAACATACACTAAATATGAGTGGCCTTCTTCGGCAGGTTTGTGTTGCTCGCCAAAAGGCAGCAATAAATCTTTATCTAATCCCCAATCTAAAAAGGCACCATATGGGCCTGTTGCAACCACTTTTAAGTAAGCATATTCACCTACTTGAGCAAGTGCTTTTTGGGTGGTAGCTATCACAATGTCTTCTGAGTCTAAGTAAAGAAATACATCGACCATATCACCGACATTACAACCGGTAGGGACAAATTTATTAGGAAGCAAAACTTGCCCAAGCTCTTGAGCATTTAGATAAACCCCAAAATTAACTTGTTTAACGACTTCTAATGAATAACGTTTACCGATTTGTATCATGAATGACTCTGCTCTACTTTAATGAAAGATAAAAATGAAAAGACGATCTTTGGAAATCCGTTTAATTATACACGTAAATTTAGCTGACGTTGTGCCAATTAAGCACGATTAAAAATCATTTATGGTTGAGGTACTGTTTATTGATGTTTAACTCATCGATTATAGACGTTTTTTTCTGGTAATTATTCGGTAATTAACTTGCATTACTCGCCATTGCAGGTTTTAATTGCGCCGTTTTTATAAAGGCTGAAAATGTTACTGGTTTTGGGATTAAAAAGTGATCTAACCGTGCGCGAAATCAGTAAAAAACCTGTTACAGCAACTAGTCGATACTCTGTTAGTAAAATTTGCATGATTTGTGAATATCTGCGTAAGATGATTAGCATTAGATGTTGTGCAATAGATAAATAAAGATGAGATGACATTAGGGCACTTGGCAGTGCCTTTTTAGTCAAGAGTTTTGTAGCTTCAATCGTGCTGCACACTCTTTTACTGTTGAGATAACCTTGTTGTGTTATCTGGATTTTTAACAAGTAGATGCCCCTATTGCGGCACTGCTAACTTTGATACAAATACGGAAAATAATTATGTCTGATTGGTCTATCGAAGATGCTCGCTCGGGTTATAACGTGACTCACTGGAGCCAAGGTTTTTATGGTATTCGTGAAGATGGCGAAGTGACAGTGTCACCTAACCCACAAAATCCTGATCATAAAGTTGGCTTAAATGAATTAGCTAAAAGTATGGTTGAAGCAGGCGTTTCGTTACCGGTTTTAGTCCGTTTCCCGCAGATTTTGCACCACAGAGTGGAAAGTTTATGCGAAGCATTTAATGATGCAATTAAGAAGTACGATTATCAAAATGATTACTTGTTAGTTTACCCAATTAAAGTAAACCAACAGAAAACGGTAGTTGAAGAAATTTTAGCTAGCCAAAAATCGAAAGAAGTCCCTCAATTAGGGCTTGAAGCTGGTAGTAAGCCTGAATTAATGGCTGTATTGGCCATGGCACAAAAAGCCAGTTCAGTGATTGTATGTAATGGTTATAAAGATAAAGAATATATTCGTTTAGCGCTTATCGGCGAAAAGCTAGGCCATAAGGTGTATATCGTTCTGGAAAAAATGTCAGAACTTAAAATGGTATTAATTGAAGCAGAAAAGCTCGGTATTACACCTCGTTTAGGTTTACGTGTACGTTTGGCTTTCCAAGGTAAAGGCAAATGGCAAGCCAGCGGTGGCGAAAAGTCCAAGTTTGGTTTATCTGCAGCGCAGGTGTTGAAAGTTATAGCTGAATTGAAAAGTGCTAACATGCTTAATTCTCTACAGTTATTACATTTCCATTTAGGGTCGCAAATTGCCAACATCCGTGACATTCGCCAAGGCGTAAGTGAAGCTGGCCGTTTTTATTGTGAATTACGCCAACTGGGTGCCAGTATTGATTGTTTCGATGTCGGCGGCGGGTTAGCGGTTGACTACGATGGTACTCGTAGCCAAAGCAACAACTCAATGAATTATGGTTTAAATGAGTATGCAAACAATATCGTCAATGTATTAACCGATTTATGTAATGAATACGAGCAACCAATGCCGCGTATTATTTCTGAATCAGGTCGCCATTTAACGGCGCATCATGCAGTGTTGATTACGGATGTTATAGGTACTGAAGCCTATCTTCCTGAAAATATTCAGGAACCAAGTGAAGATGCACCGCAATTGCTCCACAATATGTGGCAATCTTGGTTAGAAATCAGCGGTCGTTATGATCAACGTGCGATTATTGAAATTTATCATGATAGCCAAAGTGATATTTCTGAAGCACACTCATTGTTTGCTGTGGGTCAATTAAGTTTGGCTGACCGAGCTTGGGCAGAACAAGCTAATTTACGTGTTTGCCATGAAGTGAAGGGATTATTAAGTAACAATAACCGTTATCATCGTCCAGTGATTGATGAATTAAATGAAAAATTAGCCGATAAGTTTTTCGTTAACTTCTCATTATTCCAGTCATTACCTGATGCATGGGGTATTGATCAAGTGTTCCCTGTGTTGCCTTTATCGGGATTAGATAAAGCGCCAGAGCGCCGTGCGGTTATGTTAGATATTACCTGTGACTCAGACGGTATTGTGGATCAATATGTTGATGGTCAAGGTATTGAAACTACCTTACCTGTACCTGCGTGGAGTGCTGACAGCCCGTATTTGATTGGTTTCTTCATGGTGGGTGCGTACCAAGAAATCTTGGGCGATATGCATAACTTATTTGGTGATACTAACTCAGCAGTAGTGCGTATCGATGAGCGTGGATTAAGCCAGATTGAGTCTGTCTTACAAGGCGACACGGTAGCAGATGTATTGCGCTACGTTAATCTAGATGCTGTTGACTTTATGCGCACCTATGAAGAGCTTGTGAATCAGCATATTGTTGAAGATGAGCGAGCTAGTATTCTAGAAGAATTGCAGTTAGGTCTTAAAGGCTACACTTACTTAGAAGATTTTTAATCTCTTCTATTAGGTTAACTTGTTATCCAAAAAGCCTAGCACCCTCAGGTGGCTAGGCTTTTAAGTTGCTAAGATGTTTTTTGAAGGTTCAGAGAAAAAGTTAGAGATTATTGTTGATGCAGCCGCGCCTAAATTACGGTCTTTAGATCGAACGTTTTGGCAGGGGCTTGTTGCTGCCTCAAATGCAGACATTTTATCTAGCATAAGCAATGATTTTTGTGATGCTTATTTATTGAGTGAATCAAGCTTATTTGTTTGGGATGATCGTATCGTTGTGCTCACATGCGGGGCTAGTACGTTAGTCGAATCAGCCTGTTACTTCATTGAGCATATAGGTGAACAAGCGATTTCCTATGTGTGTTATCAGCGTAAAAATGAATATTATGCTCATTTACAAGCCAGCTCTTTTGGCGATGATGTGCTTAGGTTAAGAGATTTTATTGGTGGGCAGGCCTATAGAATGGGTCATTTAGATAGCCATCACCATTATATTTTTACCACAGATAAGCATTATCAAGCCAGTCCACTTGATACCACCAATGAATTACTGATGTATCATATTTCTGGTACCGTAGCAGACTATTTACGTGGCGAGCATCAATCAACAGAACAAATTAGTCAGCTGTTACAATTGGAACAATTATTCAGCGGTTTTAGTGTTGATCAATATTTATTCAGTCCTTTAGGGTATTCCATTAATGGTATTCGAGGTGCTGAATATTTTACTATACACATTACGCCGCAGGAAAATAGCTCTTATGTGAGTGTTGAAACCAACATCGATATTAGCTCAAATCAGGTCGATATTTTTGCTGAGCTTATCGTATTATTACAGCCTAACAGCTGCGATATTATTGGCTTTAATAGTCATATGGCCAATAAGCCAATGTTAAATTATGTGTGTTTAAGCCATTGTTCGATGACTCTTGAGCAAGGTTACAACATACATTTTAGCCACTATCAGCAAGATTGCTTAGAAGTGCTGAAGCCTATTTTATTATAATTATCGGTGCTAGCTATCTTTTGCATAGCCTATGACTCCTTTCACCGACAAAGCTAATTATTGGCTTTATTCAAATGTATTTAGCTATTTACGCCAAGCGCTTAATTTTAAACCCATTGACTCTAACACTGTCATCGTGATTACTTAGATGGTGCTTTTTCATCCGCTACGGGTACCTCAGAGTGTTGTGGCTTAACCTGTGATAAGTCAATGGCAATTATGCGCGGTTTACGTGGTATGAGTCTTGTTGCGATAGATGTTGTTGCAGTCGCAGCATCATAAATTCTGCTGAAATTACCGTGCTTGCAGGTGCAACATTGGACCTTGAAATACTGTATGTTTGCACCCAAGGTAAAGGCTTAATTAAAAAGTAATTTTAACTTTACTATTAAACACCTAAGCCAACGTGTTGACGTTGGCTTTTTTGTGTTAGCTCAGCGTAGAATACAACTTGCAAGCTTTAATGAGGAGCCAGTATGAGTGATTTAAGTGATATTCGCCGTGAATATACCCAAGGTGGATTAAGAAGGGCTAATTTACCTGCTAACCCAATGGATCTGTTTGAACAATGGATGCAGCAAGCTAAAGATGCTCAGCTTTCCGATCCAACGGCTATGTGCGTTGCTACGGTTGATGAAGATGGTCAGCCATTTCAACGTATTGTGTTACTGAAGAAATTTGATGACAACGGTTTTGTTTTTTTTACTAATTTAGAAAGCCGCAAAGCTAAACAAATAGCCGTTAATAGCAAAATCAGTTTATTGTTTCCATGGCATCCACTTGATCGCCAAGTCGCGGTATTAGGTCAAGCGGAGCCATTATCGATGTTAGATGTGGCAAAATACTTTATGTCTAGACCCAAAGACAGCCAAATTGCTGCTTGGGTATCTAAGCAATCAAGCAAAATTAGTGCGCGACAGGCCCTTGAAGGAAAATTTGCAGAAATGAAAGCAAAGTTTGCCCAAGGTGAAGTCCCTCTGCCGAAGTTTTGGGGCGGATATTTAGTTCGTCCTGCCAGCGTTGAGTTTTGGCAAGGTGGTGAACACAGATTACACGACCGATTTATTTACACCAAAACCGATGCTGATTGGAATATTGATCGTTTGGCACCTTAATGAGTGTTAATGAACAGGAGCTTTTAGCTGTGATAACGAATAAAATCTGGGTTGATGCTGATGCTTGCCCTAATCCGGTTAAAGAGATGTTATTTCGGGCATCTGAGCGGAAATCGATTCAACTTGTGCTGGTTGCTAATCAGATGATTAAAGTACCAATATCACCTTTAATTAGCATGATCCGAGTGAGCTCAGGTTTTGATGAGGCCGACAACTACATTGTCGAACAAGTGGCAAAAGGGGATTTGGTGGTTACTGCTGATATTCCCCTTGCATCGGATGCGGTTGATAAAGGTGCGCTTGTATTAAATCCCAGAGGAACGGTTTATACCGTGGAAAATATCAAACAGATCCTGACTATGCGTGACTTTATGGAAGAAATGCGCAGCAGTGGTATTCATACTGGTGGCCCGAATAGTTTTTCACAAACGGATAAGCATGCGTTTGCACAAGCATTAGACAAATGGCTGGCTAAATTGATCCCCAGCAAAATATAAGCAAATATTACTCTATACTTAATCTGACTTTCTATACTAAGGACTTTATGATGAAAAAATGGTTACCATTATTAGCCGCTAGCTTGCTCAGCACATCTGTGATGGCAAGCGACTGGCAAGTCAATCAAGATCATTCTCGAGTAAGCTTTATTTCGATTAAGAAAACTGATATTGCTGAAGTGAATCATTTTAAACACGTTGCTGGTTCATTAACGGATGCGGGTGCATTTTCTTTATCGATTGATTTAACCAGTGTTGATACTGGAGTTGAAATTCGTGATCAGCGTTTGCAGTCAGTGTTATTTGAAGTCGCGCAGTTTCCAACATTAACGATAGATGCGGTGGTCAATCCTAAATTGCTTGCCGGATTAAAAGTCGGTGACACATTAACGACCCAAGTTGAAGCGACCATTATGTTACATGGTCAGAAACAACAGAAGAGCTTTGATGTGTTAGTGGCAAAATTATCTGATAAGAAAATGGTGGTTTCAAGTTTAGCGCCTGTGATTGTACAAGCAAATGAATTCGGTCTTGTGGCAGGTGTCGAAAAACTCAAAGAATTGGCCGGTTTACCGAGCATCAGCTTAGCAGTGCCTGTGTCATTTGTGCTAACCTTAGCGCAGTAGTTATCGGTGATTGAAAATGGCATTCGATCATCACGATTGAAAGCCATTTTCGGTTAAGTCGTTTCAAGAAAGGTAGGATAAAATGGTTACTGACAAAGAAGGGTACATACATTTAATTCAGTATTTAACTGAACATTTAGGGCTGTTTGAGTCATCTGAGAATAATGTAGCGGCAACTGAAACTGTCATGGAATTGTTTGAAGAGCAGTTATCTGCTCAGATTATTATGGTTTGCGGCCAGAACCCACAGTTATCGTTTGCTGAGCGCAATATGGTGATCCGTGAAATTGACGCAATTGTATACGATTTAGAAGAGATTTTAGCCTCTGTCGCTAATCATTTAGCCACCCCTGAACAGAGTATTTTTATTACTGAGTTTTCTGGTTTAATTAAAAATTTATTTGATCAAGAAGTTGATCATTTGTTGCGTTAAACGCAGCTAAACGCCCGCTATTAAAGCGATTTGTGGATTTTTGGAATTGATCATGTTTAAAAGAATTGTGATTGCCGCTGTATTGTGTTTCCTTTCTATATCCGTATTTGCAAGTGATAAAACCGTTTTAAGACAAGTTGAAACCATGACTGTTGCTAAGTCTGGACTTCATTATCGTGCCCGAATTGATACCGGTGCAGCCAATACCTCATTACACGCAGTCGATATAGATATTATTGGCGGTGCATCTAAGAAAATGAAAAACGATGTCGGTAAAATTGTTGAATTTACTACACAAAATGAGCGTGGTGAGAAAAAACGTATTCAAGCTGAAATAGTCAGTACATCTAGAGTCAAAAATTCTCAAGGGATTGAAACACGTTATATGGTGAAACTCGACGTCGGTTTTGCCAATGAGTTTCATAATATTCATGTTAATTTACGTGATCGTAGCCATATGAATCACAAATTACTCATAGGGCGTAACTTTTTAAAGCATGATTATATCGTGGATGTTTCAGATAAAAAAATGATTGGGCCTCTAGCTGAGTTGAGTATTAAGCAAACTGGCTTGTTGTATAATACCCGCATTGATACGGGGGCTGTTGAAAACTCATTACACGCGGTGAATATTCGCGTCGATAAAGAAGACACAGTTAATATCGAAAATAACATAGGTAAAATGATCACATTCACCACAGCTAACGAAAAAGGTCAGCAAGCTGAGGTTCGCACCAAAATTCGTGGTACCTCATTAATTCGTAATGCACAAGGTACAGAAAGACGATACATGGTGAGGTTAAATGTTGGTGAACCTCGTCATGAATATGTTGTTGACGTTAACCTTAAAGACCGCAGCAAAATGGGTTACAAATTATTAATTGGCCGCAATTGGCTGCAAGGTCATTATATGGTCGATGTGTCCAAAAAACATTAATCACAGTTAAACCAATTCATCTCATTAATACCGCTCATTATGAGCGGTATTTTTTTATTACTTTTATCAGATCCTGCAACATACCTGCAACCTAACTGTCATCGGTTACCGATATAGTAACAGCCGATTTACGCTATAAATCGATAAAAATATGTTTACGATATAAATCAGTTAACTAAAATTATGGATAATAATAAGGGTCTATTATGTTAAGCAATAAAACCTTGCTTGCTGCATCAATATCAACATTAATGGCTTTTCAAGTCAGCGCACAAGATTTACTTATTTCAGAATACGTGGAAGGTAGTAGTAATAATAAAGCTATCGAATTATATAACCCAACAGGCACCAATATTGATTTAAGTGATTATGTATTATCATTTTATTTTAATGGTAATACTTCTGCGTCAACCAAGATTAATCTTTCAGGCAACATTGCGGCTAACTCTACTTTTGTGATTGCTGATAATGATGCTTCAGCAGATATTTTAGCATTGGCCCAGTTGACTTCTAATGGTAGTTTTTTTAATGGTGATGATGCCATTGTGCTGACTCATAGCGACAATGTTATCGATTCTTTAGGCCAAGTAGGCGTCGATCCCGGTGCTGAATGGGGCAGTGGCGATACCTCTACCCAAAATAATACGTTGCGCCGTGATACAAATAATTTAACTGCAGATCAAGTGATTGACGATGCCGTAACATTTGTGGGCTGGCAAGGTTTTGCGCAAGATGACATTAGTGACTTAGGTCGATTTTCAGCCAATGGTTCAACGGATCCTGTTGATCCTGTTGATCCTGTCGACCCTGTTGAGTTTGTCTGTGGTCAATCAGCTGTCGCTATTCATGAAATACAAGGTAATGCACAAGCCAGCGCATTGATAGGGAATACAGTGGTTGTTGAAGCCATTGTCACCAGCGATCAGCAAGCGGGTTTAAAAGGCGTGTTCTTGCAAATGGCTGACCTTGAAGCTGATGCTGATATAGACACTTCGGAAGGTATATTTGTCTATACCGGCACTCAGGCGTTACAAGTTAATGCGGGCGATAGGATTCGATTAGCCGCAAATGTAGCAGAATATAACGGTGTGACCCAGTTATCGGGCGTTAGCCAATTTGCGCTTTGTGCTACTCAGCAAATGTTGCCAAGTGTCTCATCGGTTACCTTGCCAATAAATGACAATCAGCAGCTTGAGCGTGTTGAAGGTATGCGTGTGTATTTTGACCAGGATTTAGTGGTCAATGAGGTATACAGCTTAGGCCGCTATGGGGAAGTGTTATTAGGTAGTAGCCGCCACTTTATTGGAACTCAGGTCGCGACTCCAGGTGCTGATGCTGTTGCCGTTACAGCCGCGAATTCCCGTGACAGCATTATTTTAGATGATGGTTCAACTCGCCAAAATCCTGAAGTGATCCCGTATCCTGCGCCCGGGCTATCGGCTAATAATACCTTACGAGTGGGTGATAGTGTGACTAGGCTTGAAGGGGTAATGCATTATGGCTTTAATCAATTCCGCATTATGCCGACCAGTTTAGTAAATGTTATCCAAAGTAATCCACGTCAAATGGCACCAGAAGTGGTTGCCGATGCCGATTTAAGAGTCGCCAGTTTTAACGTGCTCAATTACTTCAATGGCGATGGTAACGGTAACGGTTTTCCAACTGATCGCGGTGCTGATTCAGCCGTTGAATTTGAGCGTCAACGCGCAAAAATTATCAATGCCATGCAAACGATCAATGCCGATGTATTTGGTTTAATGGAGATTGAGAATGATGGTTATGACACTAGCTCGGCCATCAGTGATCTTGTTCGCGGTTTAAATGCGGCACTAGGCACAACAACTTATGCGTATGTAGTGCCTAGCGTGGCAAAAATCGGCACCGATGCGATTACTGTGGGAATGATTTATCGCACTGATAAACTGACGCTATCTGGTGAGGCTGGGATTTTATCATCAGCAAATTCACCCGCTGATGATAATGGCGTGCAATTGTTTGATGACAGTAAAAATCGTCCAATGCTCACCCAGCAATTTACGGTCAATGGCACAGACGAGAATCTTGTGGTTGCCGTGAATCATCTAAAATCTAAAGGCAGCAGCTGTGATAGTCTTGGTGATCCTGACTTACAAGATGGTCAAGGTAATTGTAATCAAACCCGAACTCGAGCAAGTGATGCTATTGGCCAATGGTTAGCGGCGCAATACCCTGATAGCAAAGTACTGGTAATAGGCGATTTAAATGCCTACGCAAAAGAAGATCCGTTAACCATGCTAGCAAGTCATGGTTATAATGAATTAACCAGCTATGTCGGTGCCCAAAAGCCTTACTCTTATGTGTTTTCTGGCGAGTCAGGTCAGCTAGATCATGCTTTAGCCAATGATGAATTAGTCAGCAACTTAGTCGGCATTACTCAATGGCACATTAACGCCGATGAGCCTATCGTGCTGGATTATAACGAAGAGTATAAATCGGCAACACAACTGCAAGAATTGTATCAAGCGGATGCATTTCGTTCATCCGATCATGATCCTGTGATTATCTCGTTTAAATTTGCTCCAGCAAATGCGTTACCTGTGGCCAGCTTTGAGCAACAATTAAATGGCAGTGTATTGCACGTTCAGTCAACTTCAACTGATAGTGACGGCCAAATTGTTCAGCATCAATGGGACTTTGGTGATGGCACTGTGGTATCTGGCGTGACGGCTTCGCATCAGTATTTGCAACCAGGCGATTACCAAGTGCAATTAACCGTTACCGATGACAAAGGTGATGTTGCGACGAGTGTTAGCAGCATAAGTATTGTGGAGCCTGTCAACATGGCCCCCATTGCGCAAATTCAGCGAGTAAATTTATGGTTTATGCAGTTATTTATTTCAACTAGCTATGACCAAGACGGTGTCATTAAGCGCCAGCAATGGGTCTTTAATAATGGCCGCAAAGCGCGCGGACCTGTGGCCTTTAGTTTCAGCCGTCGTGAACATACCGTTGAGTTAACTGTGGTTGATAATGACGGTGAAACAGGCTCAGCAACGATGCGCTTTAGATAATAAGATTTGACTGATTATCGATGAGTATCTATTTGAGTTAGTCTCAGTAAAAAGGCGCATAACGCGCCTTTTTTATTACGTAATTATGCCAAATGATTTGTGGCTGGCATGTAAAAATTCCCCTGCAGTTAATAAGAATGATAGGCAATAGGCAATCACTAGCAACATAGACGTCGAAATTGTAGTTAAATACAACTATTTGGCATTAAAAAGTCCAATAATGACTAGTAAAATGGTAGTCGCTAACGTAAAATTTCAGTCTTTATTTTTAACCTTAGTTTTAGCTCTTTGTGGCTTTTGACAAGAGTTAAACTACCGCGTCGTCACTATTGATTGTTAATAGTCGACCAGACGCCCAATCGCATTGATATGCACAAATGCAGTGGATGATAACATGCAGCAGTTAACCGAGATCGTAGAACAAGCCTTAGAGGTCATTGATAAGGCCAGTGATCTAAAGACATTGGATGATATCCGTGTCGATTACCTTGGTAAAAAAGGTAAAATCACTGACATGATGAAAATGATGGGGTCATTAAGCGCAGAAGAAAAACCTGCCTTTGGTGCCGCAGTCAATCAAGCAAAGCAAGCCGTTCAACAACAGTTGACTGAGCGTATCGACGGATTGAAAGCATCAGAATTAGAAGCTAAATTAATTGCTGAAAATATCGATGTCACTTTACCTGGTCGTACGTTAGATATTGGTGGCTTACATCCGGTTACGCGTACAATCGAACGTATCGAAACATTCTTTGGTGAACTTGGGTTTGTTGTCAAGCAAGGTCCTGAAATCGAAGATGATTTCCATAATTTCGATGCGTTAAATATTTCTGAGCATCATCCTGCTCGTGCCGATCATGACACGTTTTACTTTAATCCAAAAGTGATGTTGCGCACCCAAACTTCTGGCGTGCAAATTCGCACGATGGAACATGAAAAGCCACCTCTACGGATCATCTCTCCAGGCCGGGTTTATCGTAACGATTACGACCAAACACACACGCCAATGTTCCACCAAGTTGAAGGCTTAATGGTTGCAGAAAATGTTAACTTTGCTGAGCTTAAAGGTATCTTGCATGACTTTTTGCGTAACTTCTTTGAGCAAGATTTAGAAGTGCGTTTCCGCCCATCTTATTTCCCTTTCACAGAACCTTCTGCCGAAGTGGATGTGATGGGTAAAAACGGTAAGTGGTTAGAAGTATTAGGCTGTGGCATGGTACATCCAAACGTACTGCGCAGTGTGGGTATTGACCCTGAAAAATATTCTGGTTTTGCTTTTGGTATGGGCGTTGAGCGTTTAACCATGTTGCGCTACGGCGTAAATGATTTACGTGCCTTCTTCGAGAACGATTTACGTTTTCTTAAGCAATTCAAATAACGGAGCAAAAATTAGATGAAATTCAGTGAATCTTGGCTTCGTGAGTGGGTTAACCCATCAGTAAGTCGTGACGCATTATCACACCAAATCACCATGGCCGGCCTTGAAGTTGACGGTGTTGATCCTGTAGCTGGCGATTTTAGCGGCGTGATCATTGGTGAAGTGGTTGAATGTGGCCAGCATCCTGATGCCGATAAACTACGCGTTACCAAAATTAATGTTGGCGGCGATGAACTTATCGACATCGTTTGTGGCGCACCAAACTGCCGTTTAGGCTTAAAAGTTGCGGTAGCTATGGTCGGCGCAATATTGCCTGGCGATTTTAAAATCAAAAAAGCCAAATTACGTGGTCAACCATCAATGGGCATGTTGTGCTCGTATGGCGAGTTAGGTATGGACATCGAAAGTGATGGCATTATCGAATTACCACTAGATGCGCCTTTAGGCGTAAATGTGCGTGAATACTTGCAATTAGATGACGCCATTATTGATGTTGATTTGACAGCTAACCGTGCTGATTGTTTAGGCATGGCAGGGCTTGCGCGCGAAGTGGGCGTATTAAATCGTCAAGCAGTGACCGAGCCTTCTTGGCAAGCTGTTACAGCGACTATTGACGCACCGTTTAGCATTAATGTTGTGGCGCCAGATTTGTGCCCTCGTTACTTAGGCCGTGTGGTTAAGAACATTAATGTTAAAGCTGCTACGCCATTATGGATGCAAGAAAAGCTACGTCGCAGCGGTATTCGTTCAATTGATCCAATTGTTGATATCACCAACTATGTGTTGATCGAATTTGGTCAGCCAATGCATGCGTTTGATTTAGCTACCTTAAACGGCGGCATTACTGTGCGTTTGGCAGATGGTGTTGAAAAGTTAACTTTGCTAGATGGTAACGAAATTACTGTACCTAACGACACCTTAGTGATTGCCGACGATAAACAAGCTGTTGCATTGGCAGGCGTGTTTGGTGGTGAGAGTACCGGTGTGAGTGAACACACCCAAAACATCCTTTTGGAATGTGCTTTCTTCTCACCACTAGCCATTATGGGTAAATCACGTCGTTTAGGCTTACACACAGACGCGTCACACCGTTTCGAACGTGGTGTTGACCCTGAGCTACAACATAAGGTGATGGATCGTGCTACTCGCCTAGTATTAGATATCTGTGGTGGTGAAGCAGGGCAAGTGATTGAAGCTTTGTCTGCGGAGCATTTACCAACAGCGGCTAATATTACTTTGCGTCGTAGCAAGTTAGATAAAACCTTAGGTCACTTTATTCCTGACTCTGACGTGGTTGAAATACTAGAACGTTTAGGTTTTAGCGTGCAAACCAACGCTGATGTATGGAATGTGACCACCGCGACTTATCGTTTTGATATGGCGATTGAAGAAGATTTGATCGAAGAAGTGGCGCGTATTTACGGCTACAACAACATTCCTAACGTTGCCCCTATGGCTGCGTTAAGCATGTCTGATCACCAAGAAGCTGATATCTCGCTTAAGCGTGTGCGCAGTGTGTTTGTTGCACGTGGTTTTCAAGAAGCGGTGACCTACAGCTTTGTTGATCCCAAAATGCAGAATATTGTGCACCCAGGCGAAGAAGCCATGGTGTTGCCAAACCCGATTTCAGTTGAAATGTCAGCCATGCGTTTGTCGATGTTTACTGGATTATTGACTGCTGTAGGTTACAACCAAAGCCGTCAGCAAAATAGAGTACGTTTATTTGAGACCGGTTTACGCTTTGTTCCTGATGCACAAGCAGATTCTGGTGTTCGTCAACAAGCTATGCTGGGCGCGGTTATTTCTGGTGTTCAAAATGACGAACATTGGTCAATGGAATCGAAAACTGTCGACTTCTTTGATTTAAAAGGTGATTTAGAAGCAATAATCGGCTTGACAGTTGCCTCTACAGAATTTAGTTTTAAAGGGGCAACACATCCTGCGCTGCATCCAGGTCAATGTGCTGAAATATTGAGAAATAATCGAGTCATTGGTTACATCGGTGCTATCCATCCTAGTTTGGAAAAGCCGTTTGGCCTCAATGGTAAAACAATTGTTTTTGAGTTAGAACTGGATGCATTATTGCACGCCCGTTTGCCGCTAGCCCAAGCTGTATCTAAGTTTCCTGCCAATCGTCGCGACATCGCGGTAGTAGTAGATGAAACTGTTTCTGCAACTGATGTTATGAATTTGATAAGAAAAGTTGGCGAAAATCAGTTGGTTGGCTTAAACTTGTTCGATGTATACCAAGGTAAAGGTGTTGAGCCTGGCAAAAAGAGCCTAGCCATCGCACTTACGTTACAAGACACTACTCGCACACTTGAAGATAAAGATATTACTGAGGCTATGGAATCAGTGGTATTGGCTCTAAAGACCGAGTTCAACGCATCGTTGAGGGATTAAAGTATGGCACTTACCAAAGCCGAAATGGCAGAACATCTTTTTGAAACATTAGGCATTAACAAACGTGTGGCTAAAGAGATGGTCGAGTCTTTTTTTGAAGAAATTCGTGAAGCACTCGAAAGTGGTGAGCAGGTCAAGTTATCTGGCTTTGGCAACTTTGACCTTAGGGACAAGAATCAAAGACCGGGAAGGAACCCGAAAACTGGTGAAGATATTCCGATTTCTGCACGTCGTGTTGTTACCTTCCGTCCTGGACAGAAGCTAAAATCACGAGTTGAAGCGGCAAACTCGGGTAAAAAATAATTCACTAGTTAATACGCCAATCCGATCGGATCTGTATTACGAAGAGCCACTCTTAATTGAGTGGCTCTTTTGTTTTTGAGTTTGACGAATACCGTTTATCGTCTGTATTGATTATGGATATTATACCCATTCCAATATTTATCTGGTCATTCAGTGGGAGTGTTGTGCCTTTTAGGCAAGTAATAGGATTGTAGGCATTGTTGTTCTACCTCAAAAATCATATTAAGCAGTGTAGATGGTGCAAAAACCCGCCCTTGGGACTCACTTAAGGTTTCCATTTTTTGTGGCATTGTTTTATGAGGGACAAGCATTATTTCAACAATGCGCCTCAAACTGAAAAAATCCAGTGGCTCTGATTGAGCACGTAATTAATGGAATTGGTATTTCAAATTGTTATATCGGATAATCTTATTGACGCTGTCTTATGCGTCAGAGCGATGCTATAGGTGATACTGTCGTTTTGTTATTGTTGATTATAATGTTGGTTTGCACTCCTTAATCACGAGTATAATGACCTTGTTAGTATATTATTTTTTGCCGTGGCTCACGGTCAGTTTATTTGGAGATTCTTTTGGCACGACAAGCAAAATATTTTGACACTCGTTTTAAGCAATCATTACTGCATCCTCGTTACTGGGGAACATGGTTAGCCATCGCCGTGTTGTTTCTGTTTGGTGTTCTTCCCGCAACTGTAAGAGATCCTATTGCGAAATTATTGGCCCGCGTGGTGATGAAAGTTGCCAGCAAACCAATACGAATCGCAAAGGTTAATATTACCCATTGTTTCCCTGATAAGTCGCCTGACGAAGTCGATGAGTTAATTAAACAAAATGTTGAGACTTTTGTGATTACCTTATTGTCACAAGCTGAGTTGCTTATTCGGTCTAAAGCCTACTTAAAACGCCGTATTCAACTTAATGGCTTCGAAAATGTGCAAGCTGCTCGAGATGCTAAGCAACCGATCATTTTTATTATGCCGCATGTCTGGCCGATGGAATACGCGGGCCTGAGAATCAACTTAGAAATTCCGTTAGTGACTATGGTTAAAGCACATCGAAATGGATTATTTAATTGGTTTAGTAACCGAATGCGTAGCAGTCAAGGTGGACGTGTGTATATGCGTGAAGCAGGGATCAGAGCCTTGTTAGCCGAATTAAAAAACGATAATAGTTTTTTCTATTTGCCTGATGAAGATCTCGGACCTGATAAAAGTATATTTGCGCCTTTTATGGGCACAGTGAAAGCCACATTACCGGTCGTAGGGCGCTTAGCTCAAGCAGGTAATGCCCAAGTCATGCCAGTTAAGATTGGTTACGATCAACAAGCTAAGCAATTTATCATGACTGTGATGCCAGCGATAAATCCCCAAGAGATGGTTGGTAAAGAGAACGAAGCTATTGCATTAAATAAAGTGGTTGAGCAAGTGATTAATGCCTATCCAGAACAATACATGTGGTTTTTAAAACTACTGAAAACTCGCCCTCCGGGTGAAAAAGAGTTTTATTAATCATATACGATTTGAATGCATTATTATCGGTTATGATATTCTACTCATTCGTTGTAGTGTGTATCAGTTGTTTAACGACAACCATGACTTTGATAATATTAGTAAAAAGACGCCTCGGCGTCTTTTTTACTAATAAAATGGGCTAAAACGTTACTGACCGGTGGCAGACTTGCTGGCTTTGGTATGGCGCTCTAGTAAGTTTTGATTAATATCGGCCATCGACAAACCTTGATCTTCAAGCAACACGATTAAGTGATACATCAAATCCGATGCTTCATTAACAAGCTCTTCTTTGTCATGAGTGGCTGCGGCAAGGGCTGTTTCAAGGCCTTCTTCACCGACTTTTTGGGCAATGCGTTTAGTACCACGTTCAAATAGTGAGGCAGTATAGCTTGAATCAGCACTTTGGCCTTTACGGGAAATAATCAGTTTAGTCAGATTATCGATAAAAGGATGTGCGTTGCCATCTTTCCAGCAGCTTTCTGTCCCTGTGTGGCACGTAGGCCCATTAGGAATAACTTGCACTAGAAAGCTGTCGTTGTCGCAGTCTTTGTCGATAGCGATGAGGTCAAGCGTGTTGCCAGAGGTTTCGCCTTTGGTCCATAAACGTTGTTTAGAGCGACTAAAAAAGGTCACTTGTTTAGTGGCTAAGGTTTTCTCTAATGCCGCTTGATCCATATAACCTAGCATAAGCACTTTGCCCGTTAGGTGGTGCTGCACCACTGCTGGTATCAAGCCTTGTTGCTTGTCCCAATCTACGCCTGTGCTATCAAATTTGATGTCTGTCATTTGTAATCTCTTTTTGGGTGAGGCTATGTTTAGTCTCGTAAAAATCTAAGCTTATAAACGAATCGCGATGTTATTGGTGTGCAAGTATCTTTTTAACTCACCAATATCAATGATGCCTTTATGAAACACACTTGCTGCTAATGCGGCGTCAACTTTGGCAAGTTCAAACACTTGTTTAAAGTGCTCCATAGTGCCTGCACCACCAGAAGCAATTAACGGCACATCGCAAATAGCGCGTACCATGCTAAGTTGTTTGATGTCATAACCACCGCGCACGCCATCTTGGTTCATGACGTTCAATACAATCTCGCCACAACCGCGCTTTTGTACTTCTTCAACCCAATCCTGAGTATACCATTGAGTGTCTTTGGTCGCTGCTTCATCGCCGGTAAACTGTTTTACTTTGTAACTGTCAGTTGCAGCATCATAAAATGAGTCAATGCCGATAACGATACACTGGCGGCCAAACTCATCTTGTAGGCGTGATATCAAACTCGGGTCGCTTAATGCTGGCGAGTTAATTGATATTTTATCCGCACCAAAAGCGAGTTTTTCGCGTGCTTGCTCGATGGTTTTAATTCCACCGGCGACGCAAAACGGAATATCAATTTGTTCAGCAACGCGGCTTACCCAGGATTTATCGATAACCCGGTCGTGTGCACTGGCTGTAATGTCATAAAACACTAACTCATCAGCGCCTTCTTCGGCATAACGCGCGGCGAGGGGAACGATATCACCGACAATTTCGTGGTTGCGAAACTGTATACCTTTAACCACTTTACCTTCGCGAACGTCAAGACACGGAACTATGCGTTTGGCCAGCATTGTATTGCCTCCTCGACGGTAAATTGATTAATCAATAAAGCTTTGCCGATAATAATACCTGATGCTTTACTGTCGCGGACTGCGGCAACGTTATCGAGCGTAGCAATGCCACCAGAGGCTTGCCAAAGGATAGTAGGGTAAGTCGCGGCAAGTTCAGTGTAGAGCTGCGTATTGGCGCCAGTTAAGGTGCCATCACGGCTGATATCAGTCACCAAAGCATGCTTAAGGCCGACGGTTTCAAATTCAGCCACTAACGACTCTAATGACTTACCACCCCCCGACTGCCAACCCGATACCGCGACAATTTTTTCGCCGTTATCGTTGATGTTAACGTCCAGAGCCAAACAAATGGCTTCACTGCCGTATTTTACAAACCAGCTTTTCACCAGCTCAGGCTCTTTAACCGCAAGTGATCCAATGACTACACGCTTAACACCGATAGCTAATAATTCTGTTACTTGCGCTTCAGTTCGAATACCGCCGCCGACTTGAATATCAACATCAAGCCCTGCAGCAAGTTCAGCGATTAATTGGGTTTGGCGTTTATTAGGATCTTTTGCACCGGTTAAGTCGACGATATGCAGCAGTTTTGCCCCTTGGGCTTGATAAGACTGCAATTGTGCCAGAGGGCTTAAGTCAAAGGTGGTTTGCTTGTCATAGTCACCTTGGTACAAACGCACCACTTGGCCGTCAATTAGATCAATGGCAGGAATAATCACTGTGGTGTCCCCATGTTTAAGAAGTTCTGCAAAATTTGTGCGCCCACTTTGGCACTTTTTTCTGGGTGGAATTGCACCCCAAAAAAATTACCTTTACCAATGGCGGCACTGAATGACTCGCCATAAGTGCTACTGGCTAGGGTGTATTCACTGATTGGCGCACGGTAGCTGTGAACAAAATACACGTAGCTGCCATTTTCAATGCCGACAAATAATGGGTGATCACTCAGCTCAATTTGATTCCAGCCCATGTGCGGCAGGGGCATACCCTTGCTGTCCAAGTCACCAATATCAGTCGGCACTAAGCCTAAACAGGTGATATTTTGTTCGCTACGACCACCATGTTCATTAGACAATGATGCCAGCATTTGCATGCCTAAACATACGCCCATAACAGGTTGCGTTAAGCTTTTAATCAGCTCAATTAGGTGTTTTTGTTTTAAGGCGTCCATGGCCGCACCAGCGGTGCCAACACCTGGCAGTACCACTCTTGCTGCGCTGCGGATCACATCAAAGTCAGCGCTGACTAAGACATTGGCGTTAAGGCGCTCAAAAGCAAACCGTACAGAGCTTAAATTGGCACAGCCGGTATCAATAATCACGGTAAGATCATTGGTAGCGTTTGAAGCGTTCGATACTTGTGTCACATGAACTCCTTACAGCACACCTTTGCTTGATGGCAGTATGTCACCTTCTACTTTCACCGCTTGGCGAAGCGTACGGCCTAACACTTTAAACAGTGCTTCTACTTTGTGGTGATCGTTATCGCCTTGCGAACCAATGTGTAAGGTGCAACGTAGGCCATCAGCGAATGAGCGGAAAAAGTGTGGCACCATCTCGATAGCCATTTCACCGACCATTTCACGATCAAAGTCAGCATTGAACTTTATGAATGGGCGACCAGAAATGTCCATTAGGCACTCGCCGCTGGCTTCATCCATAGGTAAGCTGAACCCAAAACGAGCGATACCGCGCTTGTCGCCAAGGGCCTGACGAATCGCGTCGCCAATGGCCAGTGCGGTATCTTCTACACTGTGGTGGTCGTCAATTTCTAGGTCGCCGTCAACATGCACGTCCATTTTAAAGTTACCGTGGGTTTGAATTTGATCCAGCATGTGGTCAAAAAAGCCAATTCCGGTTTCAATCTTTCCCTTGCTTTGATTATCTAAGTCGATGGTCACTTTGATGTTGGTTTCTTTGGTGGTACGCACTACTGTTGCCACGCGACCTTTACTTAATAAAGCACTGGTTATAGCGTCCCAGTCGAGTGTTTGACGATTGTATTTAAAGCTTTTAATGCCCATTGCATTGGCAAGTTCAACGTCGGTCTCACGATCGCCAATCACTGCTGAAGTGGTAAAATCTACTTTGCCTTGGGTTAAGTAGTCTTTTACTAAGCCTAGTTTAGGTTTACGGCAGCTGCAGTTTTCATCATTAAAGTGTGGACAGATAACCACATCGTCAAATACCACACCTTGGCTTGCAAAAATTTGCATCATCATGTCGTGCGGGGCATCAAAGTCTTCTTTTGGAAACGAAGGAGTGCCCAAACCGTCTTGGTTGCTGACCATCACCAAGCGAAAACCGGCTTTTTGCAATTTAAGTAACGCTGGGATCACTTGTGGTTCAAACACTAATTTTGCCAAACTATCGAGCTGCTTGTCGATGGCAGGCTCTTCCACTAATGTACCATCGCGATCGATGAATAATATGTTCTGTTTCATGTTCAATGCCTTAAATAGGGTGTAATTTTATTTGTTTTAATCTGTTGGTTTTATCTATTCAATTTGATCTATGTGTTTTTCAATAGGCTAATCACTGTGCTTATTGAAACGGCTTTAACTTCTATGCTAATGACTCTGACACCGCTTTTTCAAACAAAGCGATAATCAAATTGGTTTGTTGTTCATTGGTAAAGCTAAAGCGAATTGCATCAGCAAGGCGTGGATCTTTGTATGCACGGGCAACCACGCCGGAATCACTTAATCGTTTGGCTGCAGCGCTAACATCGTCAAATTTTGCTAACACATAGTTACCATTAGCAGGCAGTACTGTAGCGCCATAGGCGGTTAACGCAACGCTTAAGCGTTGGCCTTGTTCAATTAAACTGGCGACTTGAGTTCGCATAGTATCGATGCCAGCGGGACTTAAGGCGCTTACCGCAAGTTCAGATACTGGCAAAGGTACTGGATACGGTGCGATAACTCGCATCACTAAATCGATAATGGCATCACTCGCAAGCATAAAGCCACATCGAGCACCAGCTAAGGCAAATGCTTTTGATAAGGTACGCAACACCACAAGGTTAGGGTACTGATCAAGTAAATCAGCCACGCTGTAGTCTGGGCAAAATTCAATATAAGCTTCGTCGACCACTACAATCGAGTTTGGCGCCGCTTGAATGGCTTGTTCAATCTTGTCTTTAGCAAGTACGGTGCCGGTTGGATTATTGGGATTACAAATAAACACTACTTTTGCATTGCCTATTTGGGTTGGCCACGCGTCCGGTAACTGATAGTTGTCGGTTAAACTTAGCGCTGTGACAGCCACATTAAAGGTTGCGGCACTAATTGAATACATGCCATAAGTCGGTCCAAAGCAAGCAATACTGTCGACGCCAGGGATACAAAAGGTGCGAATGAGTAATTCAATCGCTTCATCAGCGCCACGACTGGCAATTATGTTACTGGCTTTCACACCTGAATAACTGCTGTAAGCATTGATGAGTTCAGGTGGCTGGCATTCTGGATAACGGTTCACTTTATCAAGGTCGCTATTATTAAATGGCGATTCATTGGCATTGATCCAAATATCACCTCTACCGCCAATACGTCTGGCACTTTGATAAGGTGTTAACGTGAGTAATTCGGGTCTGGCCAAGGTGTTTGGATCAAAAGTCGCTACTTGGGTCTGGCTCATGGCTATGCTCTCTACTTTCAACTCTAATAAGGTGTTAACTGAACACGACAGATTTTGCTCTAGGCTTAACAGTTAAATACTGGCTAAACGGATTGCGATAGCATTTTTATGTGCATCTAAAAGCTCATTCTCTGCTAATACCATGACACTTTTCCCCAAGGTTTGTAATCCCTGCTGACTGAGTTCTTGCACTGTAAAGCGGCGACTAAAATCGGCTAATGACAAGCTAGATACCGAACGGCTGTAACCATAGGTCGGTAACACGTGGTTGGTGCCACTGGCATAATCGCCAACCGATTCAGGGGTGAATGCGCCTAAAAACACAGAACCCGCACCGCGAATTTGCTGTAGTACTTCCCGAGGTGCAGCCGTTTGAATAATCAAATGCTCCGGGCCATACAAGTTAGACACTTTAGCGGCCGCATCCATATCACTGACAATGATACTTCTGCTGCATTTAAGCGCTTCTGCGGCGATGTCTTTACGGCTCAATGGTGCTAATTGCTCAATTAATGCTTGGTTGACTTGCTCTGCCAGTGCTAATGAATCGGTCACTAGCATCACTTGCGAGTCAACACCATGTTCTGCTTGCGACAATAAATCTGATGCTACAAAAGCAGGATTAGCATCTTTGTCAGCAATCACGAGTACTTCAGAAGGACCCGCTGGCATATCAATTGATACGCTAATACGGCTGTCTTGTGACACTAAGCGTTTCGCCTCAGTCACGTAACGATTACCCGGACCAAATATTTTATCAACGTTTGGTACGGATTCTGTTCCAAAAGCCAGTGCTGCTATGGCTTGCGCGCCGCCAACTTGGAAAATATCGGTAATGCCGCAAACATTGGCTGCATAAATAATTGCATCATTAATTGGTGGAGGGCTGACTAATACGCGTTTGCCACAACCGGCTATTCTTGCCGGTAAGGCTAGCATCATGACCGTTGAGATTAATGGTGCCGTACCGCCTGGAATATATAAGCCAACACGCTCGATAGGCTCGCTTCTGAGTTCACAACGAATTCCTGCTTGAGTTTCAATATCTACACCCTGAAACACTTGCGCCTTATGAAAGGTTTCAATGTTGTTGACCGCTTGTGCAACTGCTTGCTTAACGTCGTCACCCACTCGTGCACATGCTGCAGCAATGGCGTCAGTTGATAACGCTAATTCTGTTAGCTCAACACCGTCAAATTGTTTGTTATAAGCCAATAATGCGCTATCACCTTGAGCGTTAACTTGCTCAATAATGTTGCGAACACCTTGCTCAACACTTGCGTCACCCACTAATGGAGAGCGCGCTAAGGTTTGTCGTTGCTGTTCGGTAGATAAAGAAGCCCAATCGAGAATTTGCATTTGTGTTACCCCATCATTTTTTCAATAGGCATGACCAGAATTGAGCTTGCACCTAGCGCAGTTAATTCTTCCATTGTGTCCCAGAATAAATCTTCAGTACTTACAACGTGAATTGCCACCCGATTAGTGTCGTCATTTAGTGGTAATACGGTTGGGTTTTCAGCTCCAGGGAGTAGGGCAACGATTTGATCTAAGGTTTCAATTGGCGCGTGCAATAAGATGTATTTACTTTCGCGAGCACGGATAACGCCATTAACACGCGATAGGATTTTATTGATTAGTGCTTGTTTTTCAGTTGATTGAGTTGTATTAGATTGGATGATGCACGCCATTGAACGGTAAATCACTTCAGTTTCATACAAGCCATTCGCTTCAAGGGTGGCACCTGTAGAGACTAAATCACAAATACCGTCTGACAATCCTGCTCGTGGCGCTACTTCAACCGATCCCTTTAGCATACAATCGCTGTAGTTAATGCCTTTTTCTTGCATAAAACGGCGCAGTAAATTCGGGTAAGAGGTTGCAATGCGTAAGCCTTCAAGTGAGTTGGCATCTTTGTATTCAAACTCATTGGGTACAGCTAATGATAGACGGCATGAACCGAAATCTAACTCACGTAATTTAGTGCATTCAGCAGGCTTGTTTGCGAGTTGACGCTCAATTTGCTCTTCTTCAAGAACGTTCTCACCGATAATACCTAAGTCAACAACACCATCCATTACTAGGCCTGGAATATCATCATCACGAACGCGTAATAAATCGATTGGCATATTGTCTGCGTGTGCAATCAAGCGTTGCTCATTTACATTAAATTTAACCCCACAGCTTTTTAGTAACTGTTGAGACTCTTTTGATAAACGGCCTGATTTCTGGATGGCGATACGTAAACGTTTTGACTCACTCATGTGATACTTCCTTATGTATTAAATATAAAATTCTGTAAATTTAAAAGCTTAAATAAAAATATAAATTTAGAAAAACAAAAAACCCCTGAAATTCCTTCCAGGGGTTTATGTGAAATTTTGTTCACCACCAGAAGGATAACATCCTTCGGCAGTAAGCATCCGAAGGCTACCGCATATGGTGATGATGGTGGAATGTAGTCACTTGGATGTTCATATTAATTACTCTTTAAGTATGCTTGCTGTAATGGTTGTTATTGACTATCAATTAACCATTACGTTTACATTAATTATTCGCTAAAAACTATACGATTAAACTTAACCGTATTTATAACAGTTTGCAATAGTCAATAAACATAAAATGCGATTTACAGGTCAAAATTTTTGCATAAGTTATAAGTTTAATGTCAAGTTACCTAAATAAACCAATAACAAGATATTTATTGGTTATTAATAAAGCGATATGAGTTTATTTGTTCACCGTTAGGACAGCAGTCAGCCAAATTTACAGGATGGTGTTATCTTCGGGTTAACTTTTTTGTAACCATTGAGTCGTTGATTATCTAATGATACTAAATACTATGTTGTATTAATTTTACTCATTTAATACATCGGAAAGGTCATAAGCTGATGGTAAAATAGGTCAAAATTGGAGTGAAAAGTGAATATTGTTAATGGTTTATTTGTTTTTTATTGAATCGATACACTATACTTTGTTGCTAATATGGCTTCACACATTACACTCCTTTAATGGGTGTCATTAAAGGATATTCATTAAAGTCATTGAGTATATTTAACTAAGCTCATAATATTACATATTGCTTTATTAGTGATAAAACAACGTTCTCGGGGTATGCATTGTATGAAGACCATTGACCTAGCTGCGCTTAGGGAAGTTATGGATTTAATGCTTGATGCTGTTTGTGTAGTGGATAAAAGTGGTTGTTTTGTATTTGTGAGTGCAGCGTTTGAAGATATATTTGGCTATGCACCAGCTGAAGTCATCAATAAACCAATGATAGATTTTGTTTATCCTGATGATGGACTAAAAACACTTAAAGTTGTTGAAACACTGATGAGCGGAGTGCATCAGCGGCGTTTTGAAAATCGTTGGGTCCGCAAAGATGGCAACATAGTTGATATTCTGTGGTCAGCAAGGTGGTCAGAAGATCATCAGTTGAGGATTGCGATTGCTCACGACATCACTGAGCGCAAAAAAATGGAACAACAACTTCATTACATTGCAGGACATGATCCATTAACAGAATTGCCCAATAGAGCATTGTTATTTGAACGCTTGCAAACGTCATTAGGGTTAGCGCGTCGTGAGGGAGCATCTTTATCATTACTGTTTATTGATATTGATGGGTTTAAGCATGTCAATGACAGTTATGGCCATTTGGTTGGTGACAAACTGTTAAAGAGTATAGCTCAACGTTTACGCCATTGTGTTCGTAAATCGGATACGGTTGGACGCTTTGGCGGCGATGAGTTTTTAGTTGTACTAAACTGTATTAATTCTCTAGAGAAAGTGCTTGTTATTGCTGAAAACATTCGTTCTGAACTCGATAAACCTTATCGGTTTGATGATCTCGTTCTGCAGCTATCCCCTAGTATTGGTATGGCACGTTATCCTGATGATGGTGATGATGAACAGCAATTGATTCAACATGCAGATAAGGCTATGTATAGTGCTAAAAATGCGGGTGGAAATAGAGTCAATGTCAGTTGATATAGTGCTAACTCAGCTGGTTACTTAGCCTATATTGTCAGTTTAAATCATACCCTTTTTAAGCAAAAAACCGCATCTAACCCGCATCCTCTCTCAGCACACCTAGTGTTTAATCTGTTTTGTTTATCATGAATTGATAACAGCATACTGATATTGTTAAATTATCACATAGAGTCACTCAGCAAGTCATGGAGGCCATCTCATAATGGGCATTTATGGATAAATAATATTTGACGATGTCAGCTGTAATTGTATTTGAGTGCTGATTTCACCTTTTTGACTGGCCGTTAGTTGGCTTGAGTTATCAATGGCTGCCAGCGCCGATCGCTTATCAAATCCACTCCACACAGTAATAGTATTTATAATCGATTCTAGTCGTGTTGCGGGGTCATTAATGAGTTCGGCTACATTAAACGCTTGCTGCGGATCTGTTTGGTTCAGCTGAGCTGAACGTTGATTTAATGCAATATCTTTGTTGTTATCAGACAATGGATTAATCAATTGTAAAAAATCGTTTTCAGAATATTCTACTAGGGCATAGCTAGCGTTAATAATAATATCGCGTTGCACTCTAGCCTCGTAGTTATCAAGTCTGGCTAACATCATGTTAGGTTCAACACTGGCGATTTCTGCTAGGGCGCTATTGAAATAGTCTTGGTTTAAATTGTAGCTTTGTTTTTGATTATTTAAAAAAATCAACGCGGCCTCTGGATCGGTTTCTGCCATTTTGCGTGAAATAATGAAAACGCCACTGGCGCGTTGTTCAACTGCAATGCCGTCCAACCAATCAACAGCTTCTTGAATATTCTTTTCAACTAGCTGATATACCATCGAGGTAATCAGATAATTTGTCGACTCATTCAATGGTAACGATGCAATAAGATTTGCAGCCTCATTAGGTGATTGTTCAATGTAATAATACATAGTATTTAAGTACATTTTTAAGGTCGATTGTGTTTCAGGTTGTAACTTTAACCATTCAAATGCCCCTATTGCATCTGAGCTTGCCCATGAATCGACAATCGACATCATTATCGATGACTTCATCGGCTCTACTGCTAATAAATCAATCTCGTTTAACGCCTGCTGTGGATTAACGGTCGCTAGACCGCGCAAATAACTGTCGAGTAATGATTCGTATAGCTCAGTGGATTTTTGGTGTTCTAACCATGAGATCACGTTCGAAAATTGCATTTTCCCAGCGATTTCTAAAATTAAACCGTATAAGTCTTCGTGTTGCGTTTCTTGGGCAACGAGCAATGCTTCAAGGGGATCTTGTTCAGCCAATTGCATGATACGAAAAATCGACATGTAAGGTGTTTCATCGCTGTTTAATGACGCCTTAAAAGCATCGCGGTCTAGAGAGTTTTGCGAAGGATAATTTACTGAATGCAAGGCTAGTTTCTCTGCCGATAGCGAATTTAGCGTGTTGGTTTGTGGAGTTTGAGTCAACTCCTCTGTGGTTTTAGTTGTGTCTATGACATCACTCGGCCAGATCAGTGGATAACTGATAAACCCGATACACCAACTTATTACCACCACGATTAACCATTTCATTACTGCTTTTCCTTAAGCTTACTGTGTTTGCTCGATTCACTCTCATTTAGGTTACGTTATTATGATGCTGTTAATATTGCAATAAATTGTTCCGCCACAGATATGATAGAATGACTGTTAACTGACTAACTTTTATATTGAATTAATCATTAGTATCTAGACTATGTGGCCCCAAGCGAGTATTTATGCGTAAAAATGACAAAAAAAGAGACAATCAAATAAGGCTAGGGTTAACGGCCGTATGCGAACATGCATTAAATGCCTATCCTGGTTTTGCGTGGATTACCCATATTGTTGACTATGATTTGTATCCTAAGAGCCTTCAGATAGTGTGTATATTTGATACTGAAACACAACTAAGACAATGTAGCCAAAATGGTGATAAAGCCGCATTATTAGACTTAATTAAGTGTACTTTAGCTAAAGATGGCATTGAGTTTAAAAATATTAATCAACATGTTAGCTTCGATACAGAAACCGCCTGTGAGCAGCAACATAAGGGAAACTGGGCATTGCGATTAAATGAAAGAAAGCATAGTGCTAGCTTACACTAATTGATTGTGTCTGCTGCTTTTTATCTGTTAGCACACCTTATAAGATGATGTTGCATATCATTCATTGATTGAATTAAGATTTTCCATTTCAACATTTCCCGTATTAGCTTGTTTAAGTTTATTTCTACTATCCGCAAAAGCGAGATCTAGCGCTTATATCGCCTGAGTAAAAGCCGTTATCCTAATATCAAGTAAATTTGGGGTTACCGACTTATGTTTCAGGTCTTTTCAGATTTTGTCTCTTGGCTTGTTTACAGTGTATTGGGATTGTCTCCAGAGACAAAACTCGGCGATGCCCTGCATTTTTTTGCTGAAGATGTGACTAAAATTTTTGCTTTGTTATTGGTGATGATTTATCTCATTGCTTTAATGCGAGCATCGTTAAATGTTGAGCGAGTCAGAGATTATTTAGCCGGCAAGCACAGAGGGCTAGGGTACCTAATGGGATCGGGTTTTGGTGTGGTAACGCCATTTTGTTCTTGCTCGAGTATTCCGGTATTTTTAGGCTTTACCTCTGCGGGGATCCCATTGGGGATCACCATGAGCTTTTTGATTACCTCACCTTTAATCAACGAAGTGGCGATATTGCTGTTAATGAGCCTCTTAGGGCTTAAGTTTACCTTGTTATATATCGCTGTTGGCATGAGTGTCGGTATGCTGGGCGGCTTGTTTCTTGACAGCATTAAGGCTGAGCGTTGGTTACAATCATTTGCAGCAGAAGCGTTAAAACGTGGTCAGCAGAAGGCTGGCAATACAGTTGATGATAGTGCCAATGTGCAAGCCATGTCGTTAAGCCAAAGGCATCAATTTGCCAAAACTGAGATGCTAGATATATTTGGCTGAGTGTGGAAATGGGTCATTATTGGTGTGGGCTTGGGCGCCGCATTACACGGCTTTGTCCCAGACGGCTGGATTGCCGCGCATTTGGGTGACGGACAATGGTGGTCTGTTCCTGCTGCTGTGTTACTCGGTATTCCGTTATATTCGAATGCGACCGGAGTTATTCCGGTCATGGAAAGCCTGATTGTTAATGGTTTGCCAATAGGCACCACATTGGCATTTTGTATGAGCACGGTGGCTGCCAGTTTTCCTGAGTTTATTTTGCTAAAGCAAGTCATGCAATGGCGATTGCTCGTCATCCTATTTTGTTTACTGTTGGTTGCATTCACCTTAGTGGGGTGGATATTTAATGGGGTTGCACCGTTTCTATTGTCTGCTAATTAATTAGGCTAGTCGCAAGGAGTAAAAAATGAAAATCATTAAAGTCTTAGGTTCTGGTTGTAAAAAATGCCTTGAAACTGCGGAACTTGTTCAAGCGGTTGCGGATGAAAAAGGGGTCACGATAACAATCGAAAAAGTCACCGATATGGCGCTAATTATGGCTTATGAGGTGATGAGTACACCAGCAGTGGTGATTGATGAAAAAGTGGTCCACAAAGGCAGTAAACCCACCAAGGAGCAAGTGGCAATGTGGATATAGAAGATATGTTTTACGGATGATTTTGTGATGCCTGATATATTGTCATTTGACTTATTCGGTCAAAATCGGCAGAAAAAGTCACGAGCATAAGTGTTAAACGCAAGGTTACCAATGAAAAAGTGGTATTTGAATTCACCCCTGAACACCACATTCAAAACCAGTTCTCTGAATTACTAAAAAATAAACTTTTGATTATATTTTATACGAGTCAAGAAATGCTGAGTCACGCTGGTGGCCAGCATTTTTGTTTCTGGTCTAAATTTAGTCAAATCATCGATATTGTTTATACAACTGCCTTTACAACTTTTGGCGATAAACAGTTGGAACATGGAGCGGTTATAAGCATAATAGCGCAAACCACATCACATCAGCATTAGCGCGATAATTTGAGGATGCTTTGAGCTCTACATTGACCCAATCTGTAATCCATGAGTTTAGCGAGCGTGGTGCGTTAGCCAAACATGTACACAATTATCATAATCGCCAAACTCAAACTGATATGGCTGTTGCGGTAAGCGATGCTATTGCTAAAAAGCATAATCTCATTTTAGAAGCGGGCACAGGCGTAGGAAAAACCTTCGCGTATTTAATTCCAGCCTTGCTCAGTGGCAAACAAGTGGTGGTGAGTACCGGCAGTAAAAATCTACAAGAACAGTTATTCCTCAAAGATTTACCAGCATTGTTAACCATGCTCGATATCCATGTGCCTGTTGCATTACTTAAGGGGCGTAATAATTACTTATGCCATTTACGCCTTGAAAAACAGATGCAAATGGCCAGCCAATTAAGCGAATATTATATTGATGATTTGCTTAAGATTAACCAATGGGCACATTTAAGCAAAGATGGTGACATAGGCAATTTAACCTCGGTGGCAGAGCATTCTGACGTTATTCCTAGTGTTGTTAGCACCAAAGAAACCTGTACGGGTAAAAAATGTGACCATTATGACGTGTGCTTTACCCGTAAAGCGCGGATTAGGGCGATGGAGGCCAAAGTGGTGGTGGTCAATCATCATTTATTTTTTGCCGACCGATTACTCAAAGACACCGGATTTGCCGAGTTACTGCCAGATCCTGATGTGGTCATTTTTGATGAAGCCCATTTAGTGCCAGATATTTGCATTAACTATTTTGGTAGTCATATATCCAGCCGCGAAATTGATCTGTTATTAAATGGCATCATCAAAATTCACAAAGAGGTGATCCGCGACAGCATTCAACTAGAGCAATTGTCGCAACGTGGTTTGTTAGCGTTAAGTGATTGGCATAATGCCATGTACGACAGTCAAGTATCTGATTGGCGAAAAGTACTTGCCAATAAACACTTAGCGACAGTGTCGTGGGCATTACAGCAAGCGTTGACTGATCTGGCCAATTCTATGCGCCATCATCTTGGTCGCGATGATCAACTCGATTTAGCGTTCGAGCAATTGTATGAATTGTCTCAAAAGCTGCAAGATTATTTTGAATGTAAAGATATTCAAGCAGCTTACAGTGTTGAACTAGGTCCGCGTTTTATCATGTTAAGACTTAGTCCTATCAATGTCGCTAAACAATGCCAACAATTATTTGATGCCAATACTCGGTGGATTTTTACCTCGGCAACCTTGCAGGTGAACCGCAGTCTGGCTCACTTTGCGACTGAGCTAGGATTATCATCGGCACAACAAATTATTTTAGATAGCCCGTTTGATTATCCTAATCAGGCAGTATTTTGTGTGCCACGTCATTTAGGTAAAGTGGGGCAGTCGCAGCATACGGTTAAACAACTGGTTGATGTATGTGTTCAAGCAATCAATGCTGCGCAAGGCCGCACGTTTATCTTGTTTACTAGCCATCAAATGCTCGAGCAAGTTGCATCGGCATTGCAAGGTAAAGTGGCTTATCCTTTATTGGTACAAGGCCAAGCGAGTAAACAAAGTTTGTTAAATAAATTTAGACAGTTAGGTAATGCCGTTTTGCTCGGTACCAGCAGCTTTTGGGAAGGGGTCGATGTTCGAGGTAAATTATTAAGCTGCGTGATTATTGATAAGCTGCCGTTTGTGTCACCAGATGATGCCTTATACAAAGCCCGTGCCGCCAATGCCGAGCGTCAGGGACTTGACCCCTTTAGCCATATTTCTTTGCCGCAAGCAGTCATTAGTTTAAAGCAGGGAGTCGGGCGGCTTATTCGCGATGAAAAAGATCGCGGGGTACTTATCTTGTGCGATAACCGCATTGTTAATCGGGCTTACGGGCAAGCTTTTATTAATTCTCTGCCACCAATGCAGCGTACACGTGACTTAGACCGTGCATTACAATTTTTAAAACAAATTCCTTAAGCTTTTTAAAACGGTGCGCATCAGTTATCATATTAAGTCTAATTTGATGCTTTTTTACTGGGTAACCCATCATAATGCCAAAGCCGTTAACCATCCTCGCTCTTGATACTTGCACCGAAACTTGCTCTGCTGCGTTAACCACCAATGGTAAGGTGTTTGCACTTATTGCCGATGCTCCTCGTGAACACAGCCAACGTTTATTGCCTATGGTTGATGATGTATTGGCCCAAGCCCAAGTGACATTGGCCGATGTGGACATGATTGCCTATGGCCGTGGCCCTGGTAGTTTTACCGGTATTCGTATTTGTACCAGTATGACGCAAGGTTTAGCGTTAGGCCTTGATTTACCCGTTATTGGTATTTCAACGTTAGCCGCAATGGCTCAGTTAGCAATATCACAACACAATGCCTGCCAAGTTCTATGTTGTATTGATGCCCGCATGAACGAAGTCTATTGGGGCCAATACATTGCCAAAGACGGCATAGCGACATTAGTGGGTGAAGAACACGTTAGCGTACCAGAGGCAATTGAATTAATACTCGATACCCAGCAAAGTATTAGTGTATGCGGTACCGGTTTTGAAGCTTATCCAGAGTTACTCAATATTGCGCCAAACATGACACTATGTGCAGAAGCGACTTATCCAGATGCGAAAGCCATGTTAATTCTGGCGCAGCACGGGTACCAACATGGATTACAGACCAGTGTTGATGAACTGGCACCAGTGTACCTTCGAGATACCGTTACATGGAAAAAACTTCCTGGTCGAGAATAGCCATTAAAGGTAATTTGACATAGAGTATATGATACAAGTATGGGTAAATGGTGTCGTTAATGGCGATAAATGCAGCATTATCAATGGCAAATAATCAATCAGGTCCAATAACCCTGAGTCAAGCTGTTGCTGGTAATCGGCCTATTACGGCGGCCATTGAGCCTATTGTTGTTAATGTCTCTGCTTCCGAGCAACAAATTCAAGGCATTGAAGCGCGCAATATGGCCATAGTTGATGATTCAACTTTGTCGGCTAAACAGCAAGCTCGGGTTGAATATGACCGTGATACTTACAGTCAACGGGGGGCTATCGCGGAATATTTATCAACACAGCATTCTGCTAAAAGAGATGAAATTCAACAAATGGTTGGTATTGATTTATATGCCTAATGTTCCGTTGTCTGCAACACCCAGTCGCAGCCGTTTTATGATTGAATTACTGCTAGCTTTCCTACTGACTCGATTTCCTTATATCTCTATCCCTTTTAAATGGTTTGAAAGCTACTTTCACGAGTTATCTCACGGTATCGCAACGTTATTGACTGGTAGCTCTGTGAGTCATATTCAATTATTTCCAAATGGCGCGGGCTTTTGTTTTAGTCAAGGTGGTAGCAGTATACTTATTGCCTACGCTGGTTATTTTGGTGCGGCGCTATGGGGATACTCAATATTTCTGATGGCAACCCAAAAGCAAACGATTAGATTTACCTTAACCTTGTTAGCCCTCACTGTGGCTGCGTCATTACTTTTTTGGGCGCGTGATGTATTAACGATCATTATTCTTAGCGTATTAATAATACTTTTTTTGTTACCACTTAAATTAAAAAATAGTAGTCTGCTAAACACCTTACTGCGTATATTAGGCCTAATGATTATCCTTAATGCCATGGCTAGTCCTATGGTGTTATTGGGGTTAAGTGGTCAAGGCGATGCGGTGATGTTAGCTAAAATGACTTGGCTACCCGCATGGTTATGGGTGATAACATGGCTTGCATTCAGTGGGTTTATGTTATGGCTCTGTTGGCGTAAAGTTGATCGAAAAAAGGGAGTGTCAAAATGAAACGTAACATGATGTTAGGGGCCTTAATTGGCTTATCAAGTTTAGGTATGTCAACGGTAATATACGCTGCGGATAGTGTTGACGAGAAATCCGTTACTGCGCCGCAGGTCAATGCTGCGCTCGCCAAAGCTGTGGCCAGTGAGTTTCGGTCGACTAAAAATAAACTGCGCGATCAATATCGTCATCCAGCAGAAACATTAGCATTTTTTGGTGTAAAACCTGATCAGACTGTGATTGAGTTATGGCCAGGTGGGGGGTGGTATGCTGAAATTCTTGCGCCTTATTTAGCCGCTGATGGCCAATATGTTGCTGCCAATTTCGAAACAAAACCCACTGAAGATAATCGCCAAACAGCGTATTATAAATCTGCGGGGATGAAGTTTGAGCAATGGGTCAGTGAAAATAAAGCCAGTGTGGGCAATGTTCAGTTTGTTACTCTCGATCCACCGGCTAAATTGTCATTAGGTAAAGATAACTCGGCAGATTATGTATTAACGTTCCGGAATTTGCACAATTGGGCCATGAAAGGCGAGTTAGAAGGTGTGTTTAAAGCCGCCCATGATGTATTAAAGGTTGGTGGCACACTCGGCGTTGTTGAACACCGAGCCAATGTCGATATGGCTGCTGAAAGTGGTTATATGGAACAAAACCAAATGGTTGAACTTGCTAATAAATATGGTTTTAAATTAGCGGCTAGCTCTGAAATAAACGCTAATCCTAAAGATACAAAGGATTACGACAAAGGTGTGTGGACATTACCCCCAAGTTTGGCCAAGGGCGATCAGGATAAGCAAAAGTACCTTGATATTGGTGAAAGTGATCGCATGACACTTAAGTTTACCAAAACAGCAGCTCAATAATTTTTGCAAAGTGAGTCAACAATGTTGAATGTTAACGTAGAAGAAATTCAATTGCCGTTGGCTCATATTACGCTTGCTGCAAAACGTTATGGTCATGCTGACAAGCCAGTAATATTAGCTTTACATGGCTGGCTTGATAACGCTGACAGTTTTGTTCCGCTAGCGCATGCCTTTGCACAGCAAAAATTATTCGATAAATTTCAACTAGTATGTATTGATTGGCCTGGGCATGGATTATCAGATCATCGCCCGGGTAGTTATCCATTACATTGGGTTGATTATATTTATGACCTGCAAGCCGTCATCCATACACTTTCACAAGATACTGGTCCTATTATTTTATTGGGGCATTCTCTTGGCGGCATAATTGCGTCGGCTTATAATGCCTGTCTTGCTGAAAATATTCATAAACTCATATTAATTGAAGCGCTTGCCCCTTTATCTGAGTCTGCTTCTAAAGCCAAAGATCGCCTGCGTAGAGGTTTGCTGCAACAACAACGTTTTAATCGCCAAGTAACCAGAGACTCTTCGACTTATTCTTCTATGGATTTGGCGGTACAAGCCCGCCATAAACTGACCGGATTAGCCATTCCATGGTGTGAGCTTATTACTAAGCGAAATATGGCAATAACAGATGGGCAGTATCATTGGCGAAGTGACCCTAGATTAAAATTAGACTCACTTAATCGATTTAGTTTTGAGCAGGTTGATGCACTGATGAGCACTAGTAATACGTCTACTTTACTCATGGTTGGTCAGGATGGATACAAACACCTAACCGCCTCAACAGAACAGGCTAATAAATGGTTTTCTAATATTGAAATCATTCAGTTAAGTGGAGATCATCACCTCCATATGGGTAATGCTTATACCGTCGCTGAATCGATTGGAGCATTTATTCTAAATAGGCAGTAGCACTGGCTGAAATCGCTGTTATTTTTGTTTTATTTATGTGACTATAGTCGAAAATTAAAACACTTGTATGATTTAGGTCACTACGAGCATCATAATAAAGCCTGCGATAACAATATTAATGATACGTGGGCAATAAAATATTTTACCACTGACGGGGAATGCACGTCTTAGCACAGTGGGTATTATTAGGAGACACCTGTGGACCAGCCTTGGATTAATAACTTACCTGAACATGTTCCGGCCGAAATCGACCCATCTCAATTCAGTTCTTTAGTCGATATGTTTGAAGATTCAGTAGCAAAATATGCTGATCAGCCTGCGTTTATTAATATGGGCGCGACCATTACGTACCGAAAACTCGAAGAACGAAGTCGAGCATTTGCAGCCTACTTACAAAATGAATTACATTTAAAAAAAGGCGACCGTGTCGCCCTTATGATGCCAAATTTACTGCAATATCCTATTGCTCTGTTTGGTATTTTGCGCGCTGGTATGGTGGTGGTTAATGTCAATCCACTTTATACCCCACGGGAATTAAAGCATCAATTGGTTGATTCTGGCTCTAAAGCTATCGTCGTGGTGTCAAACTTTGCTAACACCTTAGAAGAGATTGTTGATCAAACACCGATTGAGTCGGTGATTATTACCAATCTTGGCGATCAACTCAGTGCTCCGAAACGCACACTAGTTAATTTTGTGGTTAAATACATCAAAAGATTGGTACCAAAATACCATTTACCACATGCATTATCGTTTCGTGATTCGCTCTCTAAAGGTCGACGCCTACAGTACATTAAGGCCGATATTGGTGGCGAGGATTTGGCTTTTTTACAGTACACCGGTGGCACGACTGGGGTCTCTAAAGGTGCCATGTTAAGCCATAAAAACGTGGTCAGTAACGTTTTGCAGGCCAGTGGTGCTTATTCTCCAGCCCTTGATGATGGTGCAGAGTTTGTCGTGACAGCATTGCCTCTGTACCATATTTTTGCCCTAACAGTGAATTGTTTACTGTTTTTACATAAAGGCAGCAAAAATTTATTGATCACCAATCCTCGTGACATTCCTGCTTTTGTTGCTGAGATGAAAAAGTATCCGTTTACTGTCTTAACCGGTGTTAATACCTTATTCAATGCTTTGGTTAATAATGAAGAATTTACTCAACTTGATTTTTCTGGTTTAAAATTGTCTATTGGCGGTGGTATGGCGGTGCAGCGTGCGGTCGCGGATAAATGGCAAAACCTTACTAAGACACGCTTACTCGAAGGTTATGGTTTAACTGAAGCTTCACCATTAGTTACATGCTGCCCATATAACCTCAGTGGGTATAATGGTTCTATTGGTTTTCCTGCACCATCGACCACGATTCAAATTAGAGATGAAGATTCAAAAGTATTAGCTCAGGGTGAAACCGGCGAGTTATTTGCTAAAGGTCCGCAAGTCATGCAGGGATATTGGCAACGTCCGGAAGAAACTGCCACTGTGATTGATAAAGATGGTTGGTTAGCGACTGGCGATATTGGCTATATGGATGAAAAAGGTTTCTTTTTCATTGTGGATCGCAAAAAAGACATGATTTTAGTGTCTGGTTTTAACGTGTTCCCAAATGAAGTGGAAGAGGTTGTCGCGTTACATCCCAAGGTTATTGAAGTCGCTGCGGTTGGCGTTCCTAATGATGCCAGCGGTGAATTAGTGAAGATTTTTGTGGTCGCAAAAGACAAGTCACTTACAGAAGAAGAATTGATTAAGCATTGTCGTCATCATTTAACGGGATATAAAATTCCTAAACTGGTAGAATTTAGGGACGAATTACCGAAAACCAATGTGGGTAAAATTTTACGCCGACAACTTCGAGATGAAGTTAACAAAGCATAAAATGATAGCCGGCAACTGAGCCGGCTTTTTTATACTTGGCAATTCTCAGTTTATGACCATTACTCACATCCCTTTTTAGCGGAGCCTATTTTGTTAACGTTTGAATATATCAGCGATGATGCCAGTTTGTTGTCATTAGTTGAACAATACCAACACAGCGCCTTATTGGTGCTTGATACTGAGTTTGTCCGTACTCGAACCTATTATGCTAAATTAGGCCTCATCCAAGCTTATGATGGTAAAACCCTAGCATTAATTGATCCGGTTGCGATTAAAGACTTAAGCCCATTTTGGCAGCTATTAACTGACCCCAATATTGTTAAGTTAGTGCATTCATGTAGCGAAGATCTTGAGGTATTTGCTCATTATGGCGAATGCCAACCTAGCCCATTATTTGACAGCCAAATTGCGGCTAGTTTTGCGGGCCTAGGTCATGGTTTAGGTTATGCCAAACTTGTAGATGCATGCTTGCAAGTTGAAATTGATAAGGGTGAATCACGAACCGATTGGATGAATCGTCCATTGTCTGATTCACAATTGCAGTATGCTGCTAATGATGTATTTTATTTGTATAAATTATATCCTCAGTTACAACAGAAGCTTGTAGCAGAAAATCGTCTCGAATGGCTGTTTGAAGAAGGTCAGCGTATGACCGAGGGACGTTTGTCACTGCCAGAAGGTGACAGTGTTTACCTTAAAGTTAAAAATGCCTTTCAGTTATCAAGTCAGCAGTTAGCCTACTTAAAGGTATTGGCTAAGTGGCGATTGACTAAAGCGGTGAGCCGTAATCTTGCGCTTGGCTTTGTGGTCAAGGACCATGCATTAATTGCATTGGCCAAAAAGCAGCCCACAACATTGTCTGAGCTCAACAGTTTAAATGATTTAACTGATCAAGAAAAACGCATACACGGTAAAGATTTATTAGCGGTAATGGCGACTGCAGATTTAACAGATCTACCTGAAGAGGTAGATGTTGTGGCACTAAAGTCTGGTTATAAATCGGCTTTCAAAGAAGTTAAAACGATATTAACTGAGCTATGTGAGCGTGAAAACGTCGCATTAGAATTTGTTGGTTCGAAGCGCCATATTCACGAGTTTTTGCTCTGGTTGTATCACAATAAACAAACACCAACACCATTACTCTTTGTGGGGTGGCGCGGCCAATTGGTCGGTGATTTACTTGCGCAAGTTAAGTTTAATTAATTCAATAGCGTCATTAAACGAAAAAGGATACCGGCAGCAATGCCAGTATCCTTTTTGTTATATTAAGTCAGTCAATCTAAAAAGATGAGCGTTACTTAGTGTCCGGTAAGGTGACGTTAAGTTCTAGTACAGATAAGTTGTCATCATTTTGGTCTAACTGCACAGAGACTTGGTCATCTGATATTTGCACATATTTACGGATCACTTCGATGATTTCTTGTTTCATCTTTGGGAAGTAATCCGGTGCACCACGTTCTCCACGCTGATGAGCCACAATAATTTGTAATCGCTCTTTTGCCAATGACGCGGTATTGGGCTTTTTACTGCTTCTAAAATAATCAAGTATCGACATAATTAGCTCCCAAATATCCTTTTAAGGAATCCCTTTTTTTCTTCTGTAATAAATCGAATTGGTATATCGTCGCCTAATAAACGCGCAACGGTATCGCCGTAAGCCAAGCCTGCATCGCTTTCTTGGTCAATAATCACAGGTACACCTGAGTTTGACGCCTTCAATACCGACTGAGATTCAGGGATAACCCCCAGCAATTCAATAGCAAGAATATCCTGCACATCTTCAACACTGAGCATTTCACCTGTTTTAACTCTGGCCGGCGAGTAGCGAGTTAATAGTAAATATTCTTTGATAGGTTCCAAAGTCAATTCAGCTCGACGCGAGCGACTCTGCAGCATGCCCAAAATACGGTCTGAATCACGTACTGAGCTTACTTCTGGATTGGTGGTGACAATGGCAATATCGGCAAAGTAAAGTGCCATCATTGCACCTTGTTCAATACCCGCTGGTGAATCACACACAATAAAGTCGAAATCTTTGGCTAAATTTTCAAGGACTCGGCCGACGCCTTCTTTGGTCAGCGCGTCTTTATCCCGTGTTTGAGAAGCGGGTAAGATAAATAATTTGTCGCAGCGTTTATCTTTAATTAATGCTTGATTCAAATTGGCTTCACCATTGATGACATTAACAAAATCGTATACGACCCTGCGCTCACAACCCATAATCAGATCAAGATTGCGTAAACCAATGTCAAAGTCGATAACGACTGTTTTGTGTCCTTTTAAAGCCAATCCGGTGGCAATTGCTGCACTGGATGTTGTTTTTCCCACACCACCTTTACCTGATGTGACAACAATAATTTGCGCCATTTATATTTATATCCTTGTGTTTGCCGATTATTGGGGCAATGTTTCAACAGTAAGGGATGCGCCCTCAAGGCGAATACAACCTCTTTGGCTTAAGTCGTATTGTTGCAAGTGTTCAGTCAACCAATACTGTCCAGCAATCGATACTAATTCTGCTTCTAACGAGTTAGCGATAATCACACTTTGATTATCTCCCGCTGCACCCGCCATGGCTTTACCACGAAGAGCACCATATATATGAATGCTACCATCAGCAATGACTTCAGCGCCATTACCAACTGCACCAAAAATGATTAAATCAGCGTTTTGTGCGTATATTTGTTGTCCAGAGCGCACATTTTGCTTAACAATTTTAGTTGCTCGTTCAGGAAGTTCTGCTTTACGCGCTTGTTTGCCAGACTTTACCACTGCAATCCCCATGTGTTTTGCTTGTTCAACTTGCTCTGGGGTGGCGTCGGTAATGCCGACAATAATAAGGTTACGGTCAATCAATAATTGTTTTAGGGCATTAAAATCAATTTGGATATGCTGAATGGCTGATAAATTTAATACCAATGGTGCGCCCAAAAAAAACTGCGGCGCTTGTGCCAGCTTGTTGTCTAATTCAGCAGCAATAATATCGAGATCGTGATGATTAATATGCAGCACTGATAATGTAAAAGACGTAGCCTTTAATTCGAGATTTTGTTTAGCCATCCCGGCGTGATTCTCCATACTTCAGCGATAAACTGATTTACAATTATTTTTTGTGTCACCATGTTATAGTGTGCTTAGTTGACTATCAAGTTTGAACCTTTGGAAATTTACACTAAAATGATATGTGCAGTATATAAAAGCGGTCGAAGAGCGGATACTTACCTTTTTGTCAAAAAACGTGATGTATTTGATGACGTTCCTGAGCCTTTAATGGCAATGTTTGGTACTCCGTCATTAATCATGATTGTCCCACTATCTAAACGAGATCACTTGGGCATCGCAGATATTAATAAAGTGAAGTCTGCATTAGTTGAACAGGGTTATTACTTACAAATACCACCACCGCCGGTTAATTTACTCGAACAGCATAAACAAGAATTAGCGCTTAAGAAATAAGCATAATCTTAAAGGAGTAATCAACACGAATATGATCCCCAGAATCATTCTAAGCGTTTTTTTTTACTTCTTTTGCTCTCATGTTGTGATGGCTGAAGACAGCCATCACAATTTTGATGACTATCTATTATTGCTACAACAAAAAGCACTCGCTGCAGGCGTTAACCAAGCTATAGCAGAACGCAATATTGCGGCGATTAAGATATTTAAGAAAGCCAATCTCAACGCTTCAGTAGTTCAACCTAAGACATTAGAAGACTTCATCCCACAAGCTGTGCCCGAAATCACCGTCAGTACTGCAAGAGCAATGTTATTGCAGCATGAATCTAAACTCGAACAGTTGAGTAAAACGTATCAAGTGCAGTCGCGTTTTTTGATGGCATTATGGGGGATGAATTCTCGTTTTGGTGAGCAGCCAGGGCGTTTCCCTGGATTATCAGTTTTAGCCTCACTTGCCTACAAAGGCGATGAAGAAGCATTTTATATTGCTGAATTTATTGCTGCACTTAAGTTAATTGAGCAAAAAAATATCAGTGAAGATGCATTGCTGAGTTCTTCATCTGGGGCGATGGGGCAGATGCAAATGATGCCGAGCCAGTTGCTAAAGTATGCTGTTGATGCTGATAAAGACGGCAGGATTGATGTTTGGAACAGTATGGATGATGCTTTTGCATCGCTGGCGAATATGTTGCATCAACAAGGTTGGCAGTCCGGTTCTACATGGGGAAGGCAGGTCAAACCCACTATGGCACTCGATCCTGGTTTGCTTGGTTTAAGAGTCAATCACACATTTGTTCAGTGGCAGGCTTATGGTATTAGGCGTTTTAATGGCGCAGACTTACCGCAACGCAGTGACATGAAGGCGTCCTTAATTGCACCTGATGGATCGAAAGGGCGTTTTTATTTAGTCTATGATAACTTCCTTTTATTACATCAATTTAACCCGACTTTGCATGATACTTTGGCGATAACTTATTTGTCTGAAAAAATTAAGCAGTAAATTGCGGCCCATTGGGTGTAAAATGCAGGCAAATTTCGATAAAAGCTACATTAGATAACCAATGATGACTCAGTTTTGGACTACCACCCCCTTAGAAGACATGACCACCGAACAATGGGAATCGCTGTGTGACGGCTGCGGTAAGTGTTGTTTAAATAAAATCATCGACGATGAAACTGACGAGCTTTATTATACTAATGCTGCATGCCATCTACTGGATGACAGCAGTTGTGGTTGTCGTCGTTATCCTGAACGCTTTACCTATGTACCTGAATGTACAGCAATTACACCCGTTAATATCGCTGAGTTGACTTGGTTGCCTGATAGTTGTGCTTATCGGCGCGTATATGCTGGCAAAGGATTACCGAGTTGGCATCCGTTACTTACAGGAAATAAAGATGCCATGCATGCGGCGGGGATTTCGGTACAAGGGAAAACAGTTAACGAAACGAAAGTGAAATACTTAGAAGACTGTATTGTTTTGTGGCCTATGTTAGATGTTGAATAGTCAGTGTTGACTGTATAAGTGATTAATAATAAATGTATTAAGATATTGCATTATCGGTTAATGGAAAAGTAATGTGGTTCATGTCCAATCTATAATGAATCAATTTATGGTTATGTTTTGCCACAATCTTATACAGTTTAAGCGTGTAAGATGGTTAACCCTGCTTGGCTTGATACATTGGACCAATAAGGCCAAGTAACCATACTTGTCCTTATTGGTATCAGATTTGCCCTTTTCGGCAAATAAAAGCGGATTCTCGTATTACAAGCAGAGTCATGTGAGTTAATTACAGGTTAATTCAATAAGGTTAGCCAGACAAAAAATGATTTGATAATCACTTTTATCCCCAACTGAGCTTATTTCTCTTTGGGTAAATAAAACTCGGCCATGATGAGTTAATCATGAGTGATTAAGCTACCCTCGTCGCTAGGTGCTTTGTTGCTATGTGACTATGATTAACTTAACTCATGTTGCGCAGCATGCTCAGCGGAGCAATACGTAATACCCAGTGTAAAATGGCCCAAGGATAACTAGGGACAAATGCATTGGCTTTTTCTTTCTGAATAGCCTTCACCATGGCTTTACAGCCCGTTTCAGTATCAACAATAAACGGTACCGTTTTTACCTTTTGGTTAATTTCACTGCGAATAAATCCTGGATGTACACAAGTAACCTTAATCGGTGTGTTCAGTACATCGATGCGGATACCTTCAGACAATGAAGTCACGGCGGCTTTTGTGGCAGCATAAACAGTCATTGCACGTCTAAATCCACGAACAGCACTGATAGACGAAATAGTCACTAGATGCCCACTGTTTTGTTCTCGAAAAATTGTCATCGCCGCTTCACATTGGGCGATAGCGGCAATAAAGTTAGTTTGCGCAGTCTGCAAATTAGCAGCAAAAAAGCCAGTGCCTATAGATGCGCCTTTACCCATGCCTGCGTTTACAATGACTCGGTCCAGCTGTCCAAACTCTTGCTTAAATTGATTAAATACCTCAAAAACTTGTGGGTGATCATTTACATCAAGTGACTTAATTATCACCTTGATATTAGGATTAATGACAAGTAATTCTTGTTTTAATGTTTCAAGGCGGTCCATACGTCTGGCGCATAGTGCAAGGTTATGATGCTGTTTAGCAAACTCAATTGCCATGCCGCGCCCTAAACCTGAACTTGCCCCTGTTATAAGAATGTTTGTTCGTTTCATAATGTGCTCTTTTATTAATACGTTGTTTATAATAGAGATGAACAATGAACACTTACGCTGGCATCAAGCCTACATTAAGCGACGGAACCATCAAAAAGCCATGTTCATTAATGCTAAGTAAGCTTAAGCACTGTTGCTTTCGCTGTAACTGAGTCAGGCAGAAACTGACTAATTGTTTATTAAGACTAAATATTGGTTGGTTATTTATTGATGATATTTGTACATATAACAGGAGTTATTTTCCCGCAAGAGACGAATACCAATAGCGAGTCATGTGTTTGGTTTGAGCGATAAATTGTGCTAAGCCAGTCGTCATTCGATGGCTAAAATACTACCCAAATGCACTCTCAGTATCTGCGTTCGTAAAGTGAGAGTTTCGCCAGTGTTTATTTATCATTGTTTACCACTAAGTATTTATTTTTTTTGCGATTTTTAAGTGAAAATATTGACAACTGTCCAGTAAGGCACAACAGTTACAAAACAGTATCTTGATTCAATTGATTTTATACTATACATATTATTTCTGAGTCTGAGTTAATAATCATTTCAAAACCATTTTAATTATAATGTCATGGTGCCCGTATGAACCCAACAAATATGTTTTTTCGTAAAACCACTATTTCTAACCGTTTACTAGGCATGTTGGCACTAGCCATTATCGCTACTGTGATTGTTTTCTGGTTTTCATTAACGCGAGTTGAAAATGTGTTAATTAATGAAAAAGAAGCCAAGTTAAATGCGTTAGTCGATGTTGCAATTGCAATAACTGATAAATATTATCAAGATGTTCAGACTGGAAGTATGGCTGAAGATGAGGCTAAAACTTTAGCATTAGCTGCAATAGATAAACTGCGCTATTCAGGTAACGAGTATTATTTCACTATTGATATTCAAGGCACCATGATCCAGCATGCTTTTGCAAAACAGTTAGTTAATACCAAGGTATTAGCAATGCAAGATCCAAATGGGGTAAAACTGTTTCAAAAAATGATCCAAGGTACGGAACAAAAAGATGTTGCTCGGGTTGATTACATGTGGAATAAACCCCAGCAGGAAAACCCAAGTCCGAAAATGTCTGTAGTTAAGCGATTTAAACCCTGGGGCTGGATCATCGGTACAGGTATTTATGTTGATGACATTCAAGCTGATAGAAACCAATTTATAACCCAATACCTATTATTACTGACACTGGTGTGGCTGCCGGTCATCTTATTATTATTTTTTATCATTCGCAGTATTTCAGGACCAATGGTTGAGACCATTGCAGCGTTTAAGAATATTGCTAAGGGTGAGGGGGATCTAACCCTACGGTTGTCCGAAGAGGGTAATGATGAGCTCAAACAAATTGCTCATCATTTCAATACTTTTATTGAAAAAGTCCAAAAAGTGATTATCTCTGTCAGCGACTCAGTCGATGAATCAAGCCGCTTGGCGAAGAATATGTCAACGATTACACAGCAGGCTAATCAAATTTCATCCAACGTACAAGCCGAAACAACTAATGTTGCCACTGCCATTAACCAAATGTCGGTAACGGCATCTGAAGTGGCCTCTAACGCACAGTTGGCAGCCGAAAGTACCCATAATGCAGACACTGAAGCAGATAAATCCGCTGCCGTTGTCGATAATGCGATGCAAAAAATATCAGAGCTATCGACAGAATTAGCCGCGACAGAAGAGGTTGCTAAAAGCTTACAAGTGAGTTCGAGTAAAATCGGGCAAATTCTTGATGTTATTGTTGGGATTGCCGATCAAACTAATTTACTCGCATTGAATGCGGCGATTGAAGCTGCCAGAGCCGGTGAGGCTGGCCGTGGCTTCGCCGTCGTGGCTGATGAGGTTAGAACGCTGGCGAGTCGTACCCAAGCATCAACAAGTGAGATTAATCTTATTATCGATGCCATCAGAAGTGCCATCGATAGCGTTAATTCCTCTGTTGAAAGAGCTAAAACTAAATCATCAGAAACCGTTAATGAAACTCAGCAAGTCGTTGGAGCACTCAATAACATTAAATCGTCCATTGATCAGATTTCGCAAATGAATATTCAAATTGCGGCGGCAACAGAGGAGCAAAGTACCGTTATTACAGAGCTTAATATGAATATTACCCGTATCAATGACATGTCATTAGATAACAGAACTCAAAATGAATTGATCAATAAAGGCAGTTTGGATATTGAAAAAGGTGCGATCAAGTTGCATCAGCTTGTGGAGCAATTTAGAGTAAAATAATACATTGTCAATCGGGCTAATGTTTTTTAGTCCGATTGAACGTTTATATTTTACAACCAAAGCGAAAGAGGCAGAGCATCACTATTAACGTTGCAATTGCACCATAATATCGATGACATCTTGATATGAGATATTATATTTTCGAGATAGATTGATGATTTTTGTTTTATAGGTTTGGATATGTTCTTGTTTAAGCAGGTCTAATTTTTTTTGTTCAACAATTGAATTGACCGTGTCTTGCAATATTAATAAACGACGCAAACTAAAATCCAACGAATCAATATACGCTGTCATTTGTTGTTTATTACGTGCATTTTCAAGGTTTGTTGTTGTGCGTTGTTCGAAGTCTAGCTCGTCAAACGCATCCATCATTTTCTGTAAATTTAAATCGTCACTCATAAGTATGATTGTTTACGTTATTTTTCGGAAATTATATGCATTTTTATTGTATAAGTCACTCTTTAACTTGGTTTGTACAGCGCTTGATAGTCTGGACTAGCAGCACTTTTTAAAGTGAATAATATATCGTTAACAAAACTTGTTGAATTGCCTAATAATTAGTAATCTAAGATTCTGATTTTCAAGGAGGACTTATGCTAGATTTATTACCTGATCTATTCGATCATTACCCTGAGCAATTAGTTTTATTGCCTAATCCATGGCAGTCCTTTGGTGCTAAGCCGATATTTTACGGTGAAGTAGTGACGGTAAAATGCTTCGAAGATAATTCCAAAGTTAAATCTGAATTAGCCAAAAATGGTCAAGGAAAAGTATTGGTTGTGGACGGCGGCGGTTCGACTAGACGTGCGCTATTAGGTGACATGATAGCTCTCAATGCATATGACAATGGTTGGGAAGGTATCATTATTAATGGCTGTATTCGTGATGCAGGTACCATTAATACTATGCAGATCGGTGTGCAAGCATTAGGTACAAATCCGATTAAAACGGATAAAAAAGATGTTGGTGATGTCAATGTAGCTATTGAGATTGCGGGTGTCAGCATCTTTCCTGGAATGATGATCTATGCTGATTTAAATGGTGTTGCCGTCAGTAAGCAGGCATTAGATCTTACTATTTTAGCGTAAACAATCAACAGACAAGGAAGCAACAATGAAAGTAGTAAAATGGTTATTAGCAATTGTGCTAACTCTAGTAGTAGGTGTGACAGTCTACTTAACAATGTTTTTCGACCTTAATAACTTTAAACCGCAAATAGTTGATGCCGTTAAAAAACAAACCGGTCGTGATTTACAAATTACCCAAGACTTAAGCTGGAGTGTGTTTCCCTCTTTAGGCATTAAGCTCGGTGGTATAACTCTTACTAACCCAGATGGCTTTACTCCTGCATCTATGCTCAATGTGAATGAGGCTGTTGCGAATGTGGCGCTAATGCCATTATTTAGCCAACAGATTGAAGTAGATTTATTAAAGCTTGATGGTTTAACGCTGAATCTGGTTACGCAAAAAGACGGTACAACCAGTTTTGATGGATTAGTGTCAAAAAGTACGGCGGATAAACCACAAACTGCAGCAACCAATGATGCCAAACCTATGTCATTAGAGACATTGGATATAGGTGGTATTGAACTGACGAATACCAATATTAACCTCATTGATATGGCCAGCAATACGACGCAGACCTTTAATTTAAAAAGCTTCACCTTAGGTCAGTTTAGCCTGGGTCAGTTTGCTGATTTTGCTTATGAGTTTTCTGCGACATTGCCAGATATGCAGCTTGCATCATCTGGACAAGGTAAAGTCAAAATTGATCAAGCATTGAATCATGTCACTATTAATGATTTTGCTATGGTACATAACGCCAAAGGTGACAGCTTGCCGAATAAATCGGTTACCGCTGAGCTCACGACACAAATGACAATGGCACTGGATGCCAAAACTATCGATCTACAGTTGACTAGAATGTCTGCTATGGACTTGGCTGCCACCGGGGACATTAAGGTTAACTATGCTAATAGCGTTCCTAAAATTGCGATGAGTTTAGACGTGGGTGATATTGATCTTGATGCGCTGTTCCCAAAGCAAGAAGGTAATACTAAAGAGTCTGCCACAAAGATCGACACAGTATCGACTCAAGAGCCTGATCTGTCAGCACTTAAATCAGTAGATCTCACCCTAAATTTAACGGCTAAATCAATTAAAGTCAGCAATATGCTCACGCAAAACTGGCAAATGAAAATGGCTATCAATAAAGGTATCTTGAACTTGTCGTCGCTTACCGCTGACTTATACCAAGGCAAGTTAGCACTAAGTGCAAAATTGGATGCTCGCAAGGCAGTGCCAACATATCAATTTGATAAGAAATTGATTGGTGTGCAAATTCGTCCACTTTTAACCGATGCGGCTGAAGTGGATTTAATTTCAGGTACTGCAAGCTTTGAAGTTAAAGGCAGCGGCTCGAGTTTAATTGCTGATAATCTGAAAAAGAACCTTGATGCCGTTGGTAAATTTGAAGTCGCTGATGGTTCGCTTTATGGGGTTAACATTCCACAGATGATCCGTAGTGCTCAGCAAAAATTAAAAGGCGACTTGTCTGAATCCAGTAAAGAAGAGTTAAAAACTGACTTTACCAGCCTGACTGGCAGTTTCACCATGAAAGATGCCGTTGTGACTAATCCTGATTTGACCATGGCTGCCCCCTTAATTCGTTTAGCGGGTAAAGGGACGGCAAACATCGCGTCAGAAGCCTTAGATTATGCATTAACAACGAGTGTCGTTGGGTCGTTGTCAGGACAGGGTGACGCTAATGATGAGTCGCTTAAAGGTGTCGATATTCCTCTAACCATAAAAGGCACATTCCAAGAGCCTAAGTTTGGCATTGATACGAAGGCATTATTGGAAGGCAAGCTTAAAGGTGAAACCGATAAAGCTAAAGAAAAGCTAAAAGAGGGGTTATTTAAGAAGTTAGGGATTTAAATTCATTCTCGTTGAGAATAAAGGCTGTCGTCGCTTATTGTGACTACAGCCTTTATTTATAACGTTAGCTACAAGGTACTTAGGTGGTGAAGTTTGCCTAGAATATCTGTTGCCACACAGATATAAGCGCCTAATAAGTTAGCATGGCTATTAATTTTAAAACATAAAAAAAGGACAAGTGCATACTTGTCCTTTTTTATAATCCAAAATCAGTACTAAGGTGAAAACTGTTATAGGATAATCATCTTAGAAGCAATGTTAGTTAGCTATTGGTCATAATTAATTTTAATATTTGACCAGGTTGAATTAACTTGCTGTTTTGCAAACTATTCCATTCAATTAACTCTGCCACCGTCACTTTATATTTTACTGCTATACGCGCCAATGAATCACCTGATTGAACACGGTAGTTAACCGTTTTTTCATTATTACTGGTGCTTGCTGTCATTTCATTTGGATAAATAACTAAGTTTTTACCTATTGATAACGTTGACTGTTTTGTCAGGTTATTCCACTTCATTAATTGTGCCACAGTCACTTGTTGTGACTGAGATATTTTCCATAATGAATCACCAGACTTTACCGTATAGCTTTGCTTGTTGGGGCTAGATTTCACAACCGCTTTACGAGCGAGAACTTGGTCTGCTGTCATAGTCGCTAAATCTGGGTCTTTCGCAGCAACTGGAATAATTAAAAATCGTCCAGCAATAATGTTATTGCCTTTAATACCGTTACTGCTTCTAATTAAAGATGCCGTTGTTTCAAATTGATCAGCAATTCGACTGATGCTGTCACCAAACTTAATTTTATAGCGAACCCAGTTAATACGAGAGTCTGGTTCTATAGTAGCTAATGCAAGTTTAAAGTTTGTTGCTTTATCACTGGGCAATATTAATTGATGTGGTCCTTGTGGTGCAGTTGCCCAACGCTTTAAACCCGGATTGAGCGCCTTTAAGTCTACTATATCAATTTGAGCTAAATCGGCTGCTAGGTTGATATCAAGTTGGCTCTCAATAGGAACAACTTCTATTTGCGGCACATTGTCGATAGGCGTTAACGTTATGCCATATTTATCGGCATGCTTAATGACATCAGCCAATGCTAATAATTGTGGGACGTAATGTGCCGTTTCTTTGGGTAACGATAACGACCAAAAATCTGTTGATTTGCCGCGAGCTTGGTTGTGCTTAATCGCATTTAAAATTCGACCTTCACCTGAATTGTATGCGCCAAGTGTATAAAGCCAATTTTGATCCATTTTAGGATAAAGGTACTGAATTAAGTCTAATGCACCTTTAGTTGACGAGGCCACATCGCGGCGACCGTCGTACCACCAGTTAGTTTTTACCCCAAAAGACGTTGCAGTTGGCGCGGTTAATTGCCAAAGGCCTGAGGCATGGCCGCTGGAATAGGCTAGTGGATCAAAACCACTTTCAACTATCGGTAATAAGGCCAGTTCAATTGGCAAATGACGCTTTTCGAGTTGATCGACAATATAATACAAAAATGGGCTAGCGCGTTGAGTGATAATTTCTAAATGCTTGGGATTATCGATGTACCACTGTCGATAGCGAGCAACTAATTCGTTGTCTGTTATCGGTAGTGTCATTTCATTACCGATCCGCAGCCATAGATTATTGACTTCGGAAACTTGTACTTCTATCTCATCTAGTGTTACTGCCGACGACTTTTTGCTTTTAGCGTTAATGGCGACAGTCTGTTGATCTATATCTGTTTGCGGGCTAGTACTTTGAAGGGTCTGACACCCTGTTATTGCCAGTATGCTACCAGCAATAATAAATAAGTTTGCTTTCATTTGAAGATACACTTCCTCAAGTTCTCAGGGCGTTAAAATAAAGGCTCGAACATACCAAGTGCCTATGAGACTCTGTTGGTCATGCTTTAGTTCAGTTTGGCATTGTAGATTAAATTATTTAGCTTGTCTTATTAAAGTGTTTTCATGTTACTTTAGAATTGGTTTTTCCATTCTCTTATTAAAGTAAATGATTGAATCTCATTAATATTGTCGACCCCACTCTTAGCGGATATTGCGACTTGGGTCTCATTTAAATGGCAGCGAAGGAACGGATTTATGGCTTTTTCTGTCGCGATAGAACTCGGAATGGTCGGTTTGTTTTGTGAGCGTAATTGATCCACTTTTTTGGCATAATCAATTAATTGTAAATTTTTTGGCGTGACATGTAAGGCAAAATCCAGATTGGACCGGGTATATTCATGAGCACAAAAAACCAGAGTTTTATCAGGTAAATTGGCTAACATAGTTAACGAATGCAACATTTGCTCAGGCGTTCCTTCGAATAAACGTCCACACCCGCCACTGAATAGGGTGTCGCCACAAAATAATTTATCGTCAATATAATAAGCAATGTGACCTAAAGTATGCCCTGGAACGGCCATGACTTGAGTTAGTCCTAAATGTGGAATTTCGATACTCATCGTTGTCTCTAGGGTCAACGGCTGGGTTAATCCATCAATGCGCTCGTTACTGGGTCCATAAACAGTCAAGTTATCATTGAAGTGTTGTTGCAGTTTTTCGATACCGCCAGTGTGATCACTATGATGATGAGTAATCAATATGCCAATGAGGTTTAGATCGGTAGTGGCTAAATAATCGATAACAGTTTGACCACAACCTGGATCAACCACATAAGCATTAAGGCTGTTTGTTTGATGGATTAACCAAATGTAGTTGTCATTAAAAGCTGCAATGGTATGAACGTTAAGCATAATCTGACTCGAGTGATGATTGACTATCTGTTAGGGTAACGGATATCGTTTAATAACTTCAAGTAAAGACAGATCGAAGTTTCAATTATGCTTAGCTGAAAATTAAATACCTTATGGTAGAGTGAATCTAATCAATACAGCATTTTTGCACAATAAACCTTGGCGGGCTTCATGTTAAAACCCCTTATTTGGCAAGATTTACCTTTTGGTGAGTTATTGCAAACCGAGATAGAAGCTAAATTGGCTCCTTGGTGGCCCCGTATATTTGGTTATCATTTACTCAAGGTTGGGGCGTTAAGTGGTCAGGTAAATAGTTTATCTTGCAGTATTACTCGGCATTTTTCTGTTTATGACGCTACAAATGCCAGTATTCAGGCTGACCCACACCATTTACCCATACAGCAAAGTGCTATTGACACAGTATTAAGTTGTTTTTTACTCGAGTTCGAGTCAGATCCCTATCAAATTTTACGTGAGTTTGACCGGGTTCTCATTAGCAGTGGTTATATATTCATTGCCGGTTTTAACCCTGTCAGTCCTGCTTTTATTGGTAAGATTTTGCCAAAGTATCAAACTCAATTGCCTTGGAGTGGGCAGTTTTTTATGCCATCTAGAGTGAAAGATTGGCTTGGGTTATTGGGCTATCAAGTCTTAGCGGATGAGCGTTTAATGTATCATTCGTTGTTAGGACAAGGTGCGGATAACCGTGGCCATCAAGCTAAAAAAAGCCCGCAAACTCCATTGTGGCAAAAAAGTATTGCTAACTGGTTACCTAGCACGGGCAGTGTCTATTTAATCGTGGCTCGAAAAATGACCACTCCGCTAACACCCATTAAAGATAAATCCAAAATAAAAGCGCCTACCTGGTCGCCGGCGCCAACGGCAGGTCGTTCAGGATTAACAAATACCCAAGTTGTTGAAAAAGCGTTGATAAAGCCCAAAAATTCCTAAGTATATGCAAATAATGAGCTTGACTCTTATTCGGGCTGATATCCAATATCAGTTTGTTGAGGTTTAGCTTCTGCGGCTTTTCGGGCTAACACGTCACAACGTTCATTTTCAATATGGCCCGCATGGCCTTTTACCCAGCGCCAGTCAATTTTGTGTAATTGACTTACTGCGTCTAAACGTTTCCATAAATCTACATTTTTAACTGGTTGCTTAGTTGAAGTTATCCAGCCCTTTTTTTTCCAGCTATGGATCCACGTCATAATACCCTGGCGCATGTACTGACTGTCGCTGGTTAAAATGATATTACAGGGCTCATGTAAGGCTTCTAATGCGATAATTGGAGCCAAAAGCTCCATCCGATTATTGGTCGTTAATGAAAATCCGTCAGCCATTTCGTGCTGCTGATGTTTATATTTCATTACCACGCCATAACCACCCGGCCCTGGGTTTCCTAAGCAAGAACCATCAGTAAAGATATACAGCTGTTTGAGTTCGGCCATCAAGTTGTTACCATAGCTAAATATTCGCGCCAGTATACTCAATTTATACAAAGGCGAGGGCTGAATGAGTAAAAAATATGAACATTATTTCTAGTGCAAGTCGTCAAGTTATTCTCGATACCGAAACCACAGGTATGAACCAAGCTGGTGGCCCTATTTATGTGGGACATCGCATTATTGAAATTGGTTGTGTTGAGGTGATTAATCGCCGTTTAACCGGCAGGACTTATCATCAATATATTAATCCTGGTCAAGCCATTGATGAAGAAGCGATTCAAGTGCATGGCATTACCAATGATCGTGTTGCCAATGAGCCACGGTTTCACCAAATCGCCAAAGATTTTATTGATTTTATTGATGGTGCTGAAATTGTCGCTCATAACGCTAACTTCGATGTTAGCTTTATGGATCATGAGTTTTCCAAACTCAATCCAGTTGGTCCCAAAACCAAAGATATTTGCAGTATTTTAGACAGTTTAGCCATTGCCAAAAGGTTACATCCTGGCCAAAAAAATAACCTAGATGCACTGTGTCGACGTTATGGCATCGACAATGGACGTCGCACCTATCATGGGGCGTTACTTGATGCTGAAATTCTCGCTGACGTTTATTTAATCATGACCGGTGGACAAATTAAGTTTAATTTGTCTAATGAAAAAGCGGGCCAAGAGGGCGGCGGGATAAAAAATATCGATCCTGCAGCGTTTAATCTTAAAGTCGTTGGCGCGTCAGCCGATGAATTACTATTACACGAACAACGACTTGATCTCATTGAGAAGTCAGGTAAATGTCTCTGGAGAGGGTAAACCAACTTTTATGAGTGCCATTCGTGCCGGTTATCTAGCGATTTCTTATTTATTTTTGCTAAGTATCATCTTAGTTTGGCAATCTACTGCCCAAGCTTCAGTGGTAGCTGCATCGCAAGCTGCAGAATTAAAAAATCGTTTTCGCATTGATCATATGGTTGATCATCTCACATTAGTGATCCAACGGAGCTATGGTTCAGCCCCCGTTGTGGTGATTTTACCCGATGGCAGTAAATGGTATTCAAATCGTCATCCACAAACCGTCAAGTGGGTTGACGGTATTGCTGCCGACATGATTTATATTGAGAAGCCGATGCCTGGTCCTTGGCAGTTATTAGGCAGTGTGGTGGAAGGATCGACCATTCAAAAAATTTCTGCACTCGATATTGCAGTGGAACCTTTACCTCAGCCTCTTTATCAGGGCGAACGCTTGAAGGTGACGGCAAGGCTGTTAGGTGATGATTTAACCATGAGAATGCCGGGTTTAGACTATATGGTGGAATGGACCGCTCGTTTCACCAGTCAACACCTTGCTACTGACGATAATTTTGCTACTGGTACTGTTATTGTTGGCGAATATAAAGACAATGGTGAATTGTTTGATGAAGTTCCAGACGATGGCATCTTTACTGGCAGCCAAAATTTGCAACAACCCGCGGGTCATTATGTGCTTAATGTCACTGCGCGAAATAATGTGTTTGAGCGCGAATATACAATGCCTTTTGAGCTTTCAGCACAACCAATACAGGTTAAAATGGTGCCTAATAGCGACCCATTAAAAGAGATATGGCAGATCCAATTAGCGGTTGATGAATCAGTGGTGATACTGGCACAAACACATTTTGAATTTGAGTTAGTTGGTCCTGCCGGTTTATCGCTGCCTTTAACCGTTCAAACCGTGACCAGTGCAAATCAAATTCTCTTTTTACCTAAAGTGACCGAATATGGCAGTTATCGTGTTCAAGGGCATGCGTTCTCCACGACTGTCGATGGTCGTGAAATTGTCCTGAATTTACCTGAAATGTTTTTTAATTTGATTGAGCCTCCAGCTCCGGCTCCATCGGTTGAAGAACTGGCTGAAAAAGCGGCTATTCAAGCTGAATTTGAAGAGCAAGAGGCTAAAGATAATGCAATGTTCTGGATTATTACCATCAACGGAATACTGTTTTTGTTCGGTGTTGTGGGCTTAGTTATATGGCGTAAAAAGCAGACTCTTGCCAAAGCGATGGCTGCAGCAGAAGAAAGGCTAAAGCAAAATCCTGAAAGTAATCAAAATTCCCAAGAGGGTCTGCTTGAAAGTGTTGATTTAGACGATATTGACCTGACTATGCCTGATGATAAAAACTAATATTTTGAGTGTTTTTTAGTCACAAAATGCGCAATTGAGCAAATTTTGACTAATTGAGCTAAAACAATTAAAAAACAGTTGACGATTAATTATCACAACTTTATTATTCATCGCACTTGTGTGGAGCGGTAGTTCAGTTGGTTAGAATACCGGCCTGTCACGCCGGGGGTCGCGGGTTCGAGTCCCGTCCGCTCCGCCATTCAAGTACCTGTTTGCACTTAATAAAATAAACAGTAAATCGTTTAATATTGTTAGTTTTATTAAGTGTATACAAACCGTTTTGGAGCGGTAGTTCAGTTGGTTAGAATACCGGCCTGTCACGCCGGGGGTCGCGGGTTCGAGTCCCGTCCGCTCCGCCAAATAAATAAAAAAGCCTCTACAGCAATGTAGAGGCTTTTTTATTTTAAGACGGAGCTGAATGCTTAAGCCAATCGAGATAACCACAGAGTGATTTCAGCATCAGATTGAGTAAATAGCCATTACGGCGCAAAGCAAAACATTATCCTTAGGGTAGGTGACATCTAAATCCTACCCATCAAGTAAGCCGCTTTATCGAGCTTGTTTTGCATTCAATTAACCGCAGTATGAATTGTAGCGTCTTGGCTGACGACTCCGTCTAAAAGCTAACTTTTATTTATTTAAACATAATTCATTCGAGGCTATATCGCATCTTGGCTGTTGCCATTATTGATAACTATCACCGCTGCTCAGCAGCACCCACTCAGTTCCGGTCATAGTGGGTGCTTTTAATACTGAAAATATATAGCTAAGCAATGTGATCTCGACGGCTTAAGGTAATTGTAATCGATACTTTTTTCGCTAGTATCTACCCAGCACTAGAATGCGTAATTAATATTCAATTCAAGCGATCGTCCAGCTCCGGCTATTTGTTCAAAGCCGTTACTGTTGTCTGTTTTGTATTGTGCAATACTGACCCCGCCTAAAGGCAGTTGATAATATTCGGCGAGTAAGTTTTTCACGGCGACAGTCATTGTTGCACCTTGCCATTGGATACTGCTGCTTAAGTTAAGCAGAGAGTAACTGTTGGTTGTATTTTCTAAGCGCTGACTATCAACGCGATCTTTGCTCGCGACCCATTGCCAGCTAAGGCTATTTTTCCAATCACCAAGTTCTTGGTGAAGAGCAAGTGCAGTTTGTAATGGCTTTATTTGATACAGAGGCTCGTCACCGTTATCTCTTTCGCCGTGAGTGGCAGTGGCATTAGCAACCATGAGCCATTTGCCACTGCGGTTTTCTGCTAGTTGGTATTCAGCATCAATACGTGCCCCAAACAGAGTCGCGTTAACATTGGTAAACTGTAAAATATTGCGGCGAGTATTAGTCATAGGTGTTTTGTTAAAGCTATCAACCTCATCGGCATCAATATAATCATTTATTCTGCTGTACCAAGCGGTAGCGCTGAAGGCTAAGTCATCTTGTATCAATTTATAGGCTGTACTTAAGGTATGTGCTGTTTCGGCATTGAGGTTTGGGTTACCTATATAGCCATTTCCATCACCAAACCAACCGATCATGGTTGTTGCCATGGTGCTTTGACCCCAACTGTAACGTTCATATAAATTTGGCGCTCGGCTTTTTCTCGCTAAACCAACCTCTATGACTTCAGTGTCACTCAATTGATATCGAGCCAGAAGAGTAGCGTCGATAATATTGTCATTACGCTTACGATAAAGGCTGTTAAATTCATCTGCGGCTATGGCATTGACATTGGTGATGCCCATCATCGCCATAGTGTTATAGGGTTGTACTTCAGCAGCGTTTGTTGACACGTATTCATATCGGACGCCAGCTGATAACCACCAACGACTATTTAGAGTGTGTTGCCATTCACCATAAAGAGCAGCACGTTGACGCTTGCCGTCATTAATATTGACATAATCATTAGGTCCCATCATAGATGAACCTTCGATAGCGGGCCAAGTATCGTCAAGTTGATAAACATAATATTCTTGTCCAATCAACAAGGTACTGTCTGAACTTATGGGTAATTGCCAATGCAACTGGTAGCTATAATCTTTTCCTTTGGTTTCCATCGGCATCTTGCCGGTTTTTTCGTCAGTAAAGAATCCCATTTCATGTTCGACGCTGTGCCAATTGGCTTGTGCTGTAAACTCGGCATCATTTTCTAGTGAACGCTGATAACGCACTAACGCTCCATAGCTGTCATTGTTAGTCATATCCATATATTGGTTAGCGAAACCCTGATAAGGAATATGTTGATGAGTGAGCTTAATGGCTATTTGTTGGGTCTCATCTTGCCAAGCTGCCGTTAGCGCATGGTTTTGAGATTGATATAGGGTGTCGAGTACTTTATCGCCATGACCATCGGTATAACTGTTGGCATCTTCAAATGCCCCTTGATAGCTAAAACTTAACGTTTTACTGGCAACGGTGGCATTGACGCCAGCAAGAAAAGCATCATCGGTACTGCGATAACCACTAGAAACATTACCACTGTGCCATGTTACAGCGTCGCTATCAGTGAACAGTGGGTTTAAACTGCTGATTTTTATCACACCAGCAATATTATCACCGCCAGCACTTACCGGAGAGACTCCCGCGACGACTTGCGTTGAACTGATTTGATTTGCAGATACATATGAGAGCGGCGGGTTCATCTGGTTTGCACATGATGAAGTGATGTCACTACCATCGATAAGGATTTTTATCCGATCGCCCATCATGCCGTTTAAGACGGGTAAGGCTGACACACCGCCAGCCTCAGAGAAATCGACGCCTTGCTTTTTTAAGAGGTTTTCAGCCGAACCTAGTAGGTCTTTATGTGTTGTGTGCTGTCCTTGTACTTTGACATGTTCAACACCTTGGCTGTTTTGTATGTCATACGATTCAGCTCTTACTTGCGGCGTTATGGCCAGTGTTACTGCCAATGCAATTGATGAGTAAGCCCATGGGGCGTTATTCGTTAATTTAATGGTTTGCATTACTTTGTGAGTCAAAGCTATCACCTTTATTGTTTTTTTATAAACCTTTGATGAGTTAATTTCAAAGGAGATTGTTCACCTTAATAAATTATAACCTGCTAATAAATATGAAGAGTGCGACATGATGTCGCACCTTTATAAATATATGCATCAAGTGTTGAGTGAATACGATAGATAAGGGATAAAGCTAAACTAATGCCGGCATGTTAACTCATAGATGTCATAGCAATAGATGATAGTTAGGGCTTGATATTTTGTTTAAAGCTTGCCTATACTGACGCACATCTTGTCGGAGTGCCATTATGGCTGAGACCGTTTATTCGGGATCCGTTGAACCTGATCAGGCTAGAACCTGCGAAGGAAACAAGCGTAATAATCATTATTATTGGGAAGATAATAACGTTTTAACAAGACAGTAAATGGACGTTTACCTCCGAGTTTTTTATCGGTTTATATGTCCAGTTAAGTTATTACTTTAGTATTTTTCTATGTGGTTATTGACGTAAGCGATAGTATTTTTATTGTTTACTGCTGCTATCAACACCTCTCCAGACAAGCAACTCTACTCTTAATAATGAGGTTGCTAATGTCAAATCCAAACCGTCGTCAAACTCGAGCTAATGCTCAACAATTTATTGATACCCTTAAACCGTTACAACATCCTAATTCTGAAAAAGTCTATTTAACGGGTAGTCGAGCTGATATCAACGTTGCTATGCGTCAGGTTAATCAAACTGAAACCGTCATTGGCGGCACCGATGCAAAGCCCATTAAACAAGCCAATCCACCTATCATGGTCTATGACTGTGCGGGCGCTTATTCTGATCCCCTTGCCGACATTAATGTGCGTCAAGGTTTAGCTAAAATCCGTCAAGCATGGATTGATGAGCGACAAGATACCGAGCAATTAACCGGTGCAAGTTCAGGTTTTACTCAACAGCGACTGGCGGATGATGGCTTGGATCACTTGCGTTTTGATGTCCTAGTTGCGCCGAAGCGAGCCAAGCCGGGCAAATGCGTGACCCAAATGCATTATGCTCGCCAAGGTATTGTTACCCCTGAAATGGAATACATTGCCATTCGTGAAAACATGGCTCGTGCTGAGCTAACTGACACCGTATTGACTCAAAAGGCACCAGGAGAGGCTTTTGGTGCGCATATTGGTCAGCTGATCACTCCTGAGTTTGTCCGCGATGAAGTCGCTCGAGGTCGAGCGATTATCCCACTCAATATTAACCATCCTGAAACCGAACCTATGATTATTGGGCGTAATTTTTTGGTGAAGGTGAATGCCAATATTGGTAATTCGGCGGTGACATCGTCGATTGAAGAAGAAGTGGAAAAACTGGTGTGGTCAACTCGTTGGGGCGCCGATACCGTCATGGACTTGTCGACCGGACGTTATATCCATGAGACCCGTGAGTGGCTTATCCGTAATTCGCCTGTTCCAATTGGTACTGTGCCGATTTATCAAGCATTAGAAAAGGTTAATGGCGTTGCCGAAGATCTCAGTTGGGCGGTATTTAGAGATACGCTAATAGAACAAGCCGAGCAGGGAGTAGATTATTTTACCATCCATGCTGGGGTGTTATTGCGTTATGTACCCATGACCGCCAAACGCCTTACTGGTATTGTGTCGCGTGGCGGTTCAATTATGGCTAAGTGGTGTTTAAGCCACCATCAAGAAAGTTTCTTATATGAGCATTTTCGCGATATTTGCCAGATTTGCGCCCAATACGATGTGTCCTTGTCGTTAGGCGATGGTATGCGCCCCGGTTCAATTGCCGATGCCAATGATGAAGCGCAATTTGCAGAATTAGAAACCTTAGGCGAATTGGTTAAAATTGCATGGGAATATGATGTGCAAACCATCATCGAAGGCCCTGGTCATGTGCCAATGCAGTTGATTAAAGTCAATATGGAAAAGCAATTAGCTCTTTGTGATGAAGCGCCTTTTTACACCTTAGGCCCACAAACTACCGATATCGCGCCGGGTTATGATCACTTCACCTCAGGGATTGGCGCTGCCATGATGGCTTGGTATGGCGTGGCGATGTTGTGTTACGTCACCCCCAAAGAACACTTAGGCTTACCTAACAAAGAAGATGTAAAACAAGGCTTAATTGCCTACAAGATTGCAGCTCATGCTGCTGATGTCGCTAAAGGTCATCCAGGTGCACAAGTGCGTGATAATGCGTTATCCAAAGCCCGCTTTGAATTCCGTTGGGAAGATCAATACAACCTAGGCCTTGATCCTGATACCGCTCGTGCTTACCACGACGAATCGTTACCACAAGAATCAGCAAAAGTGGCTCATTTTTGTTCAATGTGTGGGCCTAAATTTTGCTCGATGAAAATAACCCACGAAGTGCGTGAATATGCCGCGAATCTTCAACAAGCAGAAGCACTTAAGATTGAAGTCTCTGCTGCTAGTGCTTATCAAACTCAACCTATGGCTCAAGCCATAAATCCGTCCGAGGCTATGGCGCAAAAGTCGGCTGAGTTCAAAGCGTCGGGATCGGCGCTGTATCACGCCGTCAAACCAGCAGCACAAGTTGATACCGACTTAGCGGTAGAGGTTGAATAACTATCATGAATTCATCGACATTTGTCACTGAATCCATAACGCAAACCCCACCCATTGTCTGGACCATAGCCGGTTCAGACAGTGGTGGAGGTGCGGGGATTCAAGCTGATTTACTCACCATGCAAGACTTGTCATGTCACGGGTGTAGCGTAATAACCACATTAACTGCGCAAAACTCAGTCAGTGTAAGTCTTGTTGAAACTGTTTCTGAATCCATGTTACTGGCTCAGTTGACCAGCTTATGTGCAGATCTGCCGCCGGTAGCGATTAAAATTGGCCTGTTGGCATCCCAAGCACAGGTAAACATTTTGGCTGATTGGTTAACCCAGATACGATCTAGACTAAATATGGCTCCTTTTGTGGTGCTTGATCCTGTGATGGTCGCCAGTAGTGGTGCCAGCTTTAATCCTATGGATCTCGATTTTAGTCCTCTCATTGGCTTAATTGACTTATTAACCCCTAATCAGCATGAGTTAGGTCGCTTATGTCATCATTGCGTTTTAGCGCAACATCGAAATGATAACCTTAATCTCGAATCATCGCTTGAGATCGATCCCATGAGGACTCTGCAACTGCAGATGATTAATGACGCTAAGTGGTTATCAAATATATTTAAATGCCATGTACTCGCCAAAGGTGGTGATGCTCATTGGCAGCACGATGCGACAGATATTTATGTCAGTTCAAGCGTGCTAGGCGCCAGTGTTGCACACAGTAATGCAGTGTTTATGTTAAGCAGTCAGCGGATAGTCACTAATAACAATCATGGCAGTGGTTGCACTTTATCATCTGCAATAGCGTGTTTTATTGCCCATGACTTCGTGATCCATGATGCTATTGTGTTGGCAAAAGCTTATGTCAATAAGGGCTTAGCATTAGGTTTCAGTCTAGGGCAAGGTCCTGGGATTTTAGCCCGTACCGGTTGGCCCGATGATTTACAGGCTATGCCGTTAATCAACTTGATTACATCAGACGATCTCGCTCAAGCTTCATTTAAACACACAGCCCATAATGACTTTAAATCGCTGCTAAAACCACTCGGTATTTATCCTGTTGTTGATGATCTAAATATACTCAAACAGCTGCTATCAGCTGGCTGCAAAACCATTCAATATCGCACTAAACTCGATAGCGACACTTGTTCGGACAGTCTGCAGCGATTAACACTCGAAACTAATATTATTGAGGTGATTAAACTGGGTCGAGAGTTTCATGCTCAGTTATTTATCAATGATCATTGGCAACTGGCGGTTAAACACGGTGCGTTTGGGGTTCACTTAGGCCAAGAAGATTTGGCGACTGCAGATTTAACCGCGATAGCTGCAGCTGGAATGGCATTAGGGTTATCGAGCCACAGTTATTTTGAAGCCTTGTTAGCTCACCAATACTCACCTTCCTATATTGCCCTGGGGCATATTTTTGCTACCACCACGAAACAAATGCCATCAGCCCCCCAAGGGATCACTAAGCTTACACGTTATGTCAGCTTATTTTCGCGTCATTATCCAACGGTAGCGATTGGCGGAATTAATCTCAGTAATCTTGAGGTCATTGCCATGACTGGGGTGGGTGATGTTGCGGTTGTCAGGGCCGTGAGCGCTGCTGCAGATCCCGCTAAAGCTTATCAAGCGTTAAATCATAAGTGGTTACAGTTGACGCGATCATTATCGAAACCGAGTGTCTCTGCGGAGGTGAGATGAATATACTATCGGATCAGCAGTATATCCAGTACTCACGCACCATGTTACTCAGTGATATTGGCGAGACTGGCCAACTCGCCATTATGAATAGTTCGGTCGTCATTATTGGCATGGGCGGATTAGGGCATCTAGTCGCTCATTACCTCGCGGCGGCTGGTGTTCAGCATATGTTGTTGATTGACCATGATGTTATTGAACTATCTAACTTGCCACGGCAGCTATTATTTACTGCCACAGATATTGGCCAAACCAAAGTTGCTGTTACTAAAAGAGTGCTTAATCGTGCTTACCCTGAAATCAACATCAATACTATCGCGGAAAAAGTGACTGCCCAGCATTTTTATCAGCTTATCAAGCGAAAAGTAACCAAGCCTTTAGTATTTGACTGCACTGATAATTTCAAGACACGGCAGCTTATTAATCAACTCTGCGTTGAACAGAAATTGACTTTGGTTAGTGGCGCAATCAGTGGCTATCAAGGACAACTATTTTGTATTGATTTTTCAGACTCAGGCTCTAATTTACACCCAAATAGCGGCTGTTATCGTTGTTTATATCCACTTGATATGACGATTACGCAAAATTGTACTCGAGCAGGAGTTCTTGGGCCTGCTGCGGGCATTATTGCCAGTATGCAAGCGCTGGTGGGCATACAACATCTTAGTAATACCTTCACTCAATACGGTATTTTACATTGCTTTAATGCTAAAAACTTACATTGGCAGCATGCCCACATGAGCCAAGATCCTGAGTGTGCAGTATGTCATCAGCAGTCAGTCACTCAGCTTTCGGAGCAGCCCAATGACGCATATTAATTGCCACTCTCAGATTGCCTTGCAACTCAATGGGGTCGAACAAATCGTTCGGGCTAATTTGAATTTGGCCGAATTACTGATTTTAAGTGATCTACCCACTCAAGCGGTCGCCATAGTCGTCAACGATAGTGTTGTACCACGAAGCCGATGGGTGCACGTATTGTGTCAAGCGAACGATAATATTACGGTTTTTTCTGCCGTTGCTGGAGGTTAATAATGTTAACGATAGCCGATCATCAATTTTCGTCTCGATTATTCACCGGGACGGGAAAATTTTCAGATCACAACACTATGTTACAAGCTATAAACAGTTCGGGATCGCAGTTAGTTACCTTGGCGATGAAGCGGATTGATTTAACCCGCGGCCATGACAATTTACTCGGGCCGCTGCAAAGTATGGGGGTAAAGTTATTACCTAATACCGCGGGTGCGCGTAATGCCAAAGAAGCTATTTTTGCTGCCGAACTGGCTTATGAAATACTTGGCACTAAATGGATTAAACTTGAAATTCATCCAGATCCTAAATATCTCATGCCAGATCCTATTGAAACATTAATCGCGGCTCAACAATTATGCGAGCAAGGCTATATTGTCATGCCTTATGTGCATGCCGATCCTGTGTTATGTCGCCGATTAGAAGAAGTCGGCTGCGCCGCAGTGATGCCTCTTGGTAGCCCCATTGGCAGTAACCAAGGCCTGGCCACGGAAACCTTTTTACGCATTATCATCGAACAAGCCTGCATACCAGTGATCATTGATGCGGGAATTGGTGCACCCTCGCAAGCTTGCAGAGCAATGGAAATGGGGGCCGCAGCCGTATTGGTTAATACCGCGATTGCAAGTAGTGCTTATCCTCAGCAAATGGCGAAATGCTTTGCTGATGCGGTCGCGACAGGAAGACAAGCCTTTCTTGCAGGATTAGGGGCTGTGAATCATCACGCCGATGCAACCAGTCCATTAACCGGATTTCTGACAGAAGCATCAATCAATTCACTGACGCAGTCAGTGAACATCAAGGAGGGTTAGCATGTCATATTCAAGCGTATTTACGCAATTAGCCCCCGATGCATTATCGATGAAATTGTATTCGACTACCGCCAAAGACGTTGAATTGGCTTTGCAAAATCCAAACGGCAATCTTGATAGCTTGTTGGCACTATTATCTCCTGCCGCAATGCCATATATTGAACCGATGGCGCAGCAAGCAGTTCAGCTGACTCGAAAGCGATTCGGTGCCAATATCGGTCTTTTCTTACCCTTGTATTTATCAAATCTGTGCGCCAATGAATGTGATTATTGTGGCTTTAGCATGAGCAATAAGGTTAAGCGTAAAACCCTTAACAGTGATGAACTCACAGCAGAAATGGCTATTATCAAACAACGTGGCTTCGATTCGATATTGCTGGTGTCTGGTGAACACGAAACTAAAGTTGGAATGGGGTATTTTGAGTCGGTGTTACCGTTAGTTAGTAAGGCTTTTAATTACGTGGCAATGGAAGTTCAACCATTGGAAACAGAACAATATCAGCGTCTTGGTAAGTTAGGTGTTGATGCCGTTATGGTATACCAAGAAACTTACCGGCCTCAAACTTATTCAAAACATCATACTCGCGGTAAAAAACAAGATTTCGTTTATCGCTTAGATACCCCAGATCGAGTCGCAAAAGCAGGGATCGATAAAATAGGTTTAGGGGTATTACTTGGGTTAGATGATTGGCGACTCGATGCATTATTAATGGGGTATCATCTTGATTATCTAGAAAAAACCTACTGGCGTAATCGTTACAGTATTTCATTACCTCGCTTACGTCCATGCACTGGTGGTATTTCACCTAAGGTTGAATTAACCGATGCCGGATTAGTGCAATTGATCTGTGCATTTAGGTTGTTTAATCCGCAACTTGAAATCAGTTTATCAACACGTGAACTGCCGTCGTTAAGAGATAATTTACTGCCACTTGGAATTACTCACATGAGTGCCGGAAGTTCAACCCAACCAGGAGGCTACATGACACCTGACAGCCAACTTGATCAATTTGAGATCAGTGATAATCGCTCTGCAGAGCAAGTGATAATCCAAATGAGGCGACGAGGATTGAATCCGGTATGGAAAGATTGGGAGATGGGCTGGAATAATGATTAAAGTTTAAGATTGGTTTGCTTATAAACTGTACATATTAGTCGGTTTAGATCATACTAAATGAAAGTTTTTATGATCAGGAGTCGTCATTATGCAAGTTCAATCAGCGTATTCATCTGGTTTACAAGGTTTACAAAGTGCTCAGCAAGGTTTAGCGCAAGCAACAACATCTGTAGCAACGCCAGATCAGCAAAAGCCAGCAGTCGCTAATGCATCAACTCAAGATACTGTGACACTTAGTTCACGTGCAGTTGATCAAACTGACACCACAGCAGCTTTAGTCTCTGCAACTCAATCATCGAATCAAGCTCAAGCTTCAACACGAGTGATTGAAGAGGCTTCTGAAACAGTGGGTAGTTTGATTGATATAGAAGTGTAAACATGAGTGCGCCAATGGTTTCTGCTAACATTGGTTCATTCATTAATGCTGCCCATCACAATACAATATCCGCAGCAGCTATTCACACCAGTAGCGTTGCAAACAACAGTCTTAAAATCTCTGCTATTGAAACTACTAGTCATATTAAACCCACTAGTATTAATCCAATCAGTACCAAATCTATCAATACTGATGTCGGTCAAAACTTCACTTCTCAACAACACGCTTATCAGCCACAAACGGCTCAAGCTACAGCGAGTCAAACTGCTGCAGCAGACAAAACTCAATCTTATAAAATTGTCGGTTCTGATCCACTTAACAGTTATAACCTAAAGAGCGGTCCTGCGAATCTGGCTGGCGTATTGAATAATTCATCCGTGCCTGCAGTCACACTTGCTGAAAAATCAGTCAGTGCAGATGTTACAACTAATATTTCAAGTGATGCGGCAAATACGCAACAGCCAGTGGTTAGAACTATTGCGGCAACAAATGACACAGTAGCGGATCCCTTTGCTGCTGAGTCTGATTCACAATCAGCTCCTCAGGCATCAAATAATCAAGATGAAACAGCTACACAGCAAGTTGAGCAACAGATTGTAAAAAAGCAACAGCAAATAGAACAAGCTCAAACAAAGCAGATTGAACAACTTGTACAACGAGATACCGAGGTTAAAACTCACGAACAAGCTCATGCAGCAGTGGGCGGTAGTTTAACTCAGAGCCCTAGTTATCAATATGAAAAAGGGCCAGACGGCCGGCGTTATGCCGTAGAAGGTGAGGTGAGTATTGATGTGTCGCCTGTTTCAGGCGATCCTAAAGCAACATTAAGTAAAATGCAGAAGGTATATGCGGCAGCGATGGCGCCAGTGCAACCATCAATGGCAGATATTCGTGTGGCTGCGCAAGCGCTACAAAACATGAATGAAGCAAATAAACAGTTGATACAAGACCGCCAGCAAGATACTGGTTCAACACTGAATAATCAAACCTCAGCTGAGAGCGGCAATATTTTTACTCGCGCACAGAATCAACAGCCATTGACTCCAGCAACTAACTCAAACAACTCTATCGCGCCAAATAGTAGTGTTTTGAAAATAGACACAACACATGGTATTGATAACGCAAATATCAATTCATCGTCGTCTAAGCGTCCTGTATCTGCAGCACAGGGTAATGAGGCATTGGTTAATAATGGTCTTGCTAATAATACAGTTACAAATAATGCAGCGATAAATAATAACAGTAATGACGAACGAGACTCTAATCGTCAAATACAAACGTCTTTATCTTCATCAGAACGCGACCAATATCAATCGATTGAAATTTATGTGTAGTCCTTCAGCACCTCCTGCTGATTTAATCCATTCAACCTGTTCACGACCAACTCAAACATTGGCTCATCTGTTAATCGGAACGTGAAACTCGTATTATTAATTGTATTGTGAGTATCTTCAGCGACTTAACAAATAACCTCTGCTGCTCAGCATTAGCCATTAAAGGGTAAATCATGTTGTTTCAAAATGAGGCTTTCTAATAATTTACAGGCGGGTCCTTGTTGATCTCGATTGGGAATGACCAAGTTAAGCATTATTTTGCGCTGATAACTGCCACGTAAATGTAAGCGGATAAGCTGTTTATTGGCAATTTCTTGTTCAACTAAAAAGCTAGGTATCCAACAAAAGCCAATATTACGGGCCAGAATACTCTTTGCTTCGTGAAAGTTAGAGACGGTCCAACGTTGTTCTGCTTTTAACCACCCAATATCGTTACTGGCATTAATTCCGGTATCTTTAATGACAATTTGTAGGTGCTGGGCTAATTGCTTGTCATCTTCAATTAAAGTCAGTGTTGCCAGAGGATGATCTGGATGGCAAACCAGTTCAAAACTTAATTCACATAATGGTTCAGATATATGGCCTTTAGGTGCGGTGGCACAAATAGCAATATCAGCTTGATTATTATTGATAAGTTCGTGGGTTCCGGAAATAACAGAATCAATAATGGTTACCCGAGTACCACGGCTGTCCGGTAAAAATTCTCTCAATGATTCCACAAGATTGTCCATTGGGTAAACAATTTCTCTGGCAATAGTGAGGTTAGGTTCCCAACCTTGGCCTAAATTTGAGGCCAGTTGTTCAAGTTCTTCAACAGATTGAGTTAGGTGGCGAGAGCGACGCAATAACACTTCACCTTGCTCAGTTAAATATGCTTTTCGACCTTTGACTTCGAGTAGATTGATCCCCAATTGATGTTGTAACTTGGCCACGGCATGATTTAACGATGATTGGCTTTTGTTGAGTTTTTCTGCCGCTTGAGCATAGCCGCCAAAATCAACAACAGCTTGGACTATTCGCCATTGTTCTAAGGTTGATTTTGCTCTGCTCATTAAGTGCTCTCTTTATTGTTGGCTGAAAATGAAGGAAACTAGCGTATTTTTTATCATAAAAAAGGCAAATGCACTGCAGCATTTGCCTCAAATATATCTTGGCTAGTATTGAGTGTTATTTAGCATTGTTCAGAGAAGCTTTAGGCTTCACTAATTTTGGTAAGTACTTTTTAGTACTCGCAATATTATTTAAATACGGACCTTTGTGTAATGTTTCAGGCCAATTTAATAACATCATTGCTAGCACGTTTCTGTGTTCACCAGAAGATAATTCAGCTTTGCCATGTGGTGACGGGATCATCATGATTTTTGGATCATAAGCCGCAATCACGTGTTGTTTCACTTTATCCACAACTGGGTTATCGCCGTTACCCGTAATTAAGAAACTAATCCCAACTTCAGTAATAATATCTTCAGTCGTATCGGTCAGAATACGATCAATATTTTTCTCAAAGTAATCTAAAATCCACTGATATTCTTTTGGATCGACAGGGTGTTGATAATACTCGCTGGCAGAAAAAATAAAGTGAGTCATACCATAGACTTTGTTTTTATATTGGCCTTTTTTGAGTTTATCATCATTGCTATCTGGATAGGTTTTAATAAAAGCTTGTTTGTAAGCTTGGTAATAGTCGCCAACGCCGATTTGTTTGGCCCAATATACATAGTTGATTAACTGCGCGGCCCAAGCCTTAATCATTTTTGTATCAGTGAAAGCAGGCTCTAAATTAGCATTTTTTAGGGTTTTTATCATTAAATCATGACAAGGTCCGGTAAAACCAAACTCATCCACTCGACTGGCATAGCGCAATAGCACGTCGGTATATAACATAAAATTAGGGTAGGGAGCGATGGCTTCTTTACGGGCAATAGCCCGTGGGCCTGAACCTAATTTATCCGCCTCAATTTTTGATTCACTTTTAATAAAACCGGGCTTATCCAGATTACATGAATAGTAAGCTTGACGTTCAGCAATAGTGAGGAGATCAATTAATGAGCCGTTAGCGTATTTTGGTTCCCCAGTCATACGGAATTGGCGTATAGCATAGTGGCCTTGAACTCGTGGGGGTAAGGAGTAAAGGTTGGTTTCTAAATTGGATTTTATGCCTTGATAAACTTGTTCAGCTGTTAAAGTATGGGCGGTTTTTTCTGCCGATTCTTTTGCGAAAGCCACACTACTAAACAACGTAGCTGACAATAGTAAATACGAGAGTGTTTTACTCTTGCGTAGTTCCAGCATGTTTAAATCTCCTGATAAGTGAATGTGGGTCAATCGGTAAGCCTATAAGCTGCTCGAGTTGATCGTTTAAGGTTAAATGTGTTTCATTGACTACCAGTAAATTAAATATCTCTCCAGTCGATATATAGGCTGGTGTTTGATTCATAATTAGCTGAGTCAATGCGCTTTGCCATAGCGGAAGATAATAATTAACTCCTTCGTTAGCAATAGCTTGATAGCTGTATATTGCATCTGTTGCTTGCGGCCATTGTTGACCAAAACTTTGTTCAAAGTACGCTGATAGCTGATGGTTATGACTTAACCATGTGTCCTGTTCAGTGTTGTTGAAGTCGCCATCATATTGATAAAAATCCAGTGCAACCTTGGCTCTAAATACCCATAACTGTTGCTGATATTGAGCGACTAACTGATATCGTTTAGAGATACTTTCTAATTTAAGCTGCTGTTTAATATAGTTAACTAGCCACAGTGTTGCAATGGCGTGAGCATCCGTATTCTGCGCTTTATGGTTGAGAAAATAAAACTCTCCACCTTGTGCTAAGGATACTATTGCTTGGCTTAATTGGTTAATTAATTTTTGTTGTTGTGTTGCACGGGTTAATTGTGGTGGAAAACTGAGTGCATATTGGCCAAATTGATGACCAACGACGGTTTGTTTTATCAATTGACCATTAACGTCTTGACGTGATTGTTGATCCGCTTGTGGATAAGTAAAAATTTCACCGAGTAAGCGTTGTTGATGCCATACCCGAATAATCTGGGTTTCATTTAAGCTGTTTTGTTGACCATCATCAGATGACGTTTCTCCCTCTACTCTCTGCTTTTCGATTGTGATGAGTTCAAATTTAAGGTTAAGAGGCTTAAGACTGGTGAATATTTGCTGTAGAAATACATTTGTTGTCATCATTTCCATACTAGATGATTTACTTATGTCACTTAACGTCTGGGCAATATTCCAGGGCGCAATATCGATATTGGCAGTTTGGCTATCTAAAAATTGTTGTAATAACTGCGGCGTTAAGCGATGAGAGGCCAGCTGAGCTTGAGCTGTATTGGTATATCCTTGACGATGGGCTTGCTGCTGTTGCAGAAAATGGATTGATTCAACCGCTGCTACCTGTTGTTCTTTAGCGCGAGTTTGATAGGCGAGCCAGGCTTGTTTTCTGCAGTATTCTTTGGGTTGTTTAATTAAGTATTTGGCAATACTGATATCAATATTCGTATTTTGGGTAGGCTCAGTATCTTGATGCTTGTTTGTGGTTTCTGTTCGTTGTGGTAACACACAATCTTGTTGATTAAACTGCAGGGTAAAGTGTTGCTGCGATAACGCTTGATCTATGCTGGCTTGGGCACCATGCAATTTTGATTTTTCGATGACTGGCCATTGTGCACGTTTTATGGTCTCTAAACGTTGTCCTAATTGGTTATAAGGCGGAGCAAGGTAGGGTAATTGGTCAATGAGATATAAGGTTTGTGGTGCGCTAACGACTGCATTAAGTTCATCAGCAAGGTGAAGTTGGCACCATAATAAGCCTTGTCTATTGATGCTGTTATTGGCAAAAGGGCGATAGTATTGAATTCTGTCGTTAATATTATTTAACGCCAGTGTATTTTTTTCAAATGTAACCGCTTGTTGCTCTACAGACTGAAAAGAAACAAGCGTCTGTTGTGCTAAATCTGGTTGATATTGTAAGCACTGTTCGATGAACAGTGCTAAAGGATTAGCCACAGCATGTGTTGTGGCTAAAAGATTAAAAAATAGGGTTGCTACAAAAATGCTTTTTAGCATAAGCCACACGTTCCTCAACTGACATTGCTGAGCTATTCATCGCTTCAACATGCTTAAGTCGAGGTAAGATCCCTCTTCCATTGGCAATTTGAATTGTTAAACCGGGGCGGGCATTCAATTCGAGTAACAATGGGCCTTTGTTTTTATCTAGCACCATGTCAGTGCCTAAATAGCCTAATTCACACATTTCATAAGCACTAGATGCCGTGTGAAGTAAGGTTTCCCAATGAGGAACGACTATGTTCGACAGCGGGAAGTGGGTATCTGGGTGTTTATCAACAGGCACGTCAAATTGCACCGCGTGTAAACTGTTACCGGTAGCAATGTCTAAACCAACACCGACAGCGCCTTGGTGCAAGTTTGCTTTACCGTCAGACGCCGCCGTCGATAATCGCAACATTCCCATGACAGGAAAACCTTTAAATACAATTAAGCGGATGTCAGGGACACCCTCATAACTTAACCCTTCAAAGACCGGATCAAATTCAATTAATCCTTCGACAATCGCCACATCAGGCTTACCACCAAGTGAAAATAAACCACTTAAAATATTAGATACATGGCGGTAAATTTCATTCTGAGTCACTTCGTGGCCATTGGGTTTATAATAACAACCATTGCTCACCCTAGTGATCACCATAATACCTTTGCCACCAGAACCTTTGGCAGGTTTTATCACAAAACCACTGCGGTCAAGGACCATTGCTGGTATTTCTTGGATTTTATGTTGCTGATGAACAACCCCAATTAAATCGGGAACAGCAATGCCATTAGCAAGCGCAAGTTGTTTAGTTATTAGCTTGTCATCAACGCGTTTATAAAACTTACGCTGATTATAACGACCAATATAGCTAATATTGCGCCTGTTCATGTTGAGTACACCGCTACGGCTCAATTCCCAGGGCCAGGCGTACTTCATTATTGTTCTCCAACTAATGGTCTAAAGCGTTTTAACTCAGTTAAACGGTAACCTGTGTACTGTCCCATTACTAATACCAACGCTAAGATCACTAAATGGATCCCTAAGAAGTTGAATACCCAATGCTGAACTAATTGGTTGTCCATAGCTAAGTAAGCCAATGTCGCCACAAATAAGCTACCACCACCAGAAACAAAGACTTTTTTAGGGCCTTCTTCTTCCCAAAGAATCGACATACGTTCAATGGTCCAAGCCAGAATGATCATCGGGAAGAACGTAATGGTTAAGCCTTCACTTAAGCCTAATTTGAATGAGATTAAGGTAAATAAGCCGATAATAAAAATAACCACAATAATAACCGCCGATATTCGGGATATGAGCAGTAAGTTAAGTGTCGACAGATAGGAGCGGATCATTAAACCAAAGGCAACAATCAGTAAAAAACCAATTAAGCCAGTGAGTAGGGTCGTTTGAATAAATGCCAAGGCGATCAATACCGGCATAAATGTACCCGATGTTTTGATGCCTACAATCACTCGCAAGAACACGACAACTAATACTCCAATGGGTATTAATAAAATGCCTTTAAATGTGCTTTGTTCTTCAAGTGGTAACTGATACAGGGAGAAATCCATGGCATCGTCATTCATCATCATGTCGATAGATGTCGCTAATGCTGAACGAGTATCTTGTAGCATGGAGAAGTTAACTAATGAATTAGTACCTCCCATGACATCAAGTACTGGGTGACCTGCGTATTCCCATAATACTAAGGTATTATCACGGCCTTTCTTGTTGTTGGGTACATCAAAAAGCTCCCATTGACCGTCATTATAGACTTGAACATATGATGTCAGTTGTTGGCGACGGCGTTGATCTTCAAGTTGTAAACCGTTCACTATGCGTGCCGGTACACCTTTAGAGTGCAACATGTGGACAAACAAATTGGTTGAAGTGTTAGCCGATAGTAGCAAGGCCATATTTTGGCTTTGGTTATTATCATTAATCAAATTCATTAATTGCTGAGCAAATGACAAATTCGTTGCACTACGAGCCCATACTTCTTCAATTATTTGGTCGGCTGCTGATTTCTCAGTTGCAGGCCATAAATAGGGTTCAGGTGTTACAGGTTCCTGGTCTGCTTCGATAGTGAGTTTACCGGTTGGAACCAAAGTTACGCGATAATATAGTGCTTGTGAGCCTGTCGCTTCACGAATCGACCATATTGCCCGACGATTATTGGCATCGGCTGAAATGTTTAAGCCATAACCTGGCGATGATGCGTTTTCAACTAAAATATCAAATGCAGGATCGTCAGGTAATGAAAAATTGACTTCAGCAGGTTCATTGTTGCCATTGAAACTAATTTTAGCGTCCACGGCCCAACTTTGAACCTGTTCACCAGGTAAAAAAGGCACATTGTGTTCAATACCACGGTATATGCTGGTACTGATCCCGATGATAAATAGCAGCGCAACGAATATGTAAAACGGTTTACGAGAATGCATTACGGATCCTACTTAATTAACGTGGTAATTTGGTTTTTGTCTTTACCATGAATGTAGATTTGACCTACATCAACAATGGCAATATCTTTCATAAACTTGCGACCGAGTAACAAAGGATAATCAAGATGGCTTCGATCCGTTAAATTTAAATCAGTTTCGGCGGCATATTTACCTATTTTCAAATGGGCATGAATAACCGGACGACGATCATCATCTGAATCTGCATCTTGTTTAATACGAACAAAGCGCTCTACTTTAAATTCAAAGGTATTTTCTGGTTGATCTGCATTATTAGTGACGACGCCGAAACGAACCCATTGAACGCCTTCGCGTTCAAATAACACGATATTGCGCGCATCCAAAGATGATGACTCGGCACCGGTATCAATGCGGGTGGCAAACTTTGCTTTTAACTCATCAATAAAAACACTTTCGACTTCGCCAAGGAGAAATTTTTCACCAATAAGACTTTCAGGGCATTGTAGTGGCACTGAAACCGGTTTGGAGACTGGAGGTTGAACTATTACCGTTTTTGGTTTCTGACTCATTGCAGTGCTGACTTGCGTCTTTAACTTTCTGACTTCATCAGAAAGCGCACTAATGTCGGCAATGTGCTGACTGCTTTGTGAATGTATAGCATCAATAATGACGGTTTGCGAAACTTGCAAACTGCTATTCAAATCAGCATTGGTTAGCGGAGGTGTTATTGGTTTTTGAGTAGTTGTACAACCCGATATGAGGGCCGCTACAACGGATAGAGCAATTACCTGCTTTAACATGTCAATTCCTGTTGAATAGTATTATTTACACTAAATCGTGATTCGGTTGGTTCTTTGTTGCAATGATGATGGCTCTCTTGGGAGCGGGATAACCTTCTACAGTTAAACTGACATCATTTGGATCGAGATAATCAACTAGAGATTCATTTTTCATCCATTGGGTACTACGTTGTTCTGCAAGCGAGGTGATATCGATGTCAACGCATCTAATATCAATAAACTCGCATTTTTTTAACCATAGCATTAAGGCTGCAACAGATGGTATAAACCAAACGTTGTTCATTTTGCCGTATCTATCTTGTGGAACCAATACCGCGTTTTCGTCGCCATCTATTACCAGTGTTTCAAGTACCAGTTCACCACCAATTCTTAATTGGTCTCGTAATTGTAGTAAATGATCGATTGGTGAGCGACGATGATAAAGCACTCCCATTGAAAATACGGTATCAAAGGCATCTAAAGCTGGTAACTCTTCGATACCAAGAGGCAATAAGTGCACTGGGTGTTGATTACCCGCAATGCGTTTTATTGCTTCAAACTGGCATAAAAATAACGGTGACGGATCAATGCCCACAACACGCGTTGCCCCAGCCCCTAACATGCGCCACATGTGATAACCACTGCCACAACCGACATCTAATACGGTGCGATTTTTTAAAGGCGAAATATAATCTTTAACCCGATCCCATTTCCAATCGCTGCGCCATTCGGTATCAATTTGAATACCATGAACGGAAAATGGACCTTTACGCCATGGTTGAAAAACGGCCAACAAATTAGTTAGTTTTTCGGCTTGTCCCGAGCTGAGTTGCTCTCCGGTTCCAATGGTCACACTACTGCTAAAATCTATATTATCGGGTTGCGGATAATGTAATTTATTGAGCACTTTTTCCCATTTGGGTAAGTTACCGTGTTTATGATCTCTCTGCCATTTACCTAAAATTGCCGGTAATGTTTCTAACCAGTGTTGTAGGTTAGAATCGGCAATGTCTTTATAAAAAGAGCTGAAATTGATCATTTAATCGCTACCATAGATGCAAAGTTAAAACATTGAAACCAAACTGAGAAGTGACTAAAGCCGTTTTCGGTTAAGCGTTGTTGATGAACATTTAAGCTGTCTGGACGCATCACGTTTTCTAACGCACTGCGCTTTTGACTGATTTCGAGCTCACTATACCCATTTGCGCGCTTAAAATCTAAATGCTGTTCATCTAATAACTGTTGTATATGATTATCTTCAAAGAATAGCTTTTCCGAAATGACTAATATTCCGCCCGGAAGCATGCCATCGTAAATACGTTTTATTAAAGCATCGCGATCATGAATAGGCAAAAATTGTAGGGTAAAGTTTAGCACCACCATCGACGCATTTTGAATGTCAATTTCTCTGATATCGGCACACAGTAAATTAACTTTGATGTCGCTGACATATGCCGCAAGGTTTTCATTACAACGGTCAATCATCGACTGGCTGTTATCGACAGCGTAGATCTGGCATTGACGACCTTCAATTTGACGACGAATACTTAAGGTTGCAGAGCCTAACGAACTGCCGAGATCATATATATTGCTGCTAGGTGTGACAAATCGATGAGCAAAATCGCCAATAGTATTGATGATTTGGGCATAACCAGGAACAGAGCGGCGTATCATGTCATTAAATACACCTGCAACACGTTGATCAAATTGAAAATCAGTGATTTTATCTGTCACATGAGCGTATATCTTATCTTGTTGGGAGTTCATGAGTTGCAATGTGAAAAAATGATAGCAGTATTTTAACTAATCATGATGAACGGCAGCAAGTATTCTACTGCTAATTTGTACGTTTTTTTTGATATATTTAACGATATAATAGGTAGCTAAGGTTCTGAATGCTTATTAATGCTGATAATATGTACAAAGAGCTAAAAAATTAATTTCTATTCATAAATTTAGCACGACACAAGATAGATTAATGATATTATTTAACCTTGTTACAAAAAAGCAACAAAAATATACGCCATATCGTTTTTGTGTATTTGTGTATTTGTAACCAACATTAGCAATATTTTTCATTTGCGACATGTATTGATAATGATATTAACAAGGTCTTTTGGTCGCCTCATATCGGGATCGTCATCGGTTAAAATGCCATCTTCACCTTGGTCTTGTGTGTTGATGCACAGCACACAGCTATGGATGTTAATCAAGCTTGTTAATCAATTGGCAACATGGACAAGTAATGCCTGATAAGTCTCATATTGACTCCATTTTGGATTTATTGCTTGAGTTGTTGGTTGTTATAACAAGTGAAAGTATTAGGGAAAAAACTTGAAATTTATACCTTGGATATTCGCAATAGTATTTGCGTTAGCATTATCACCTGCGCAAGCAATGCATTCAGATAAAGTCGATACTTCAGTACCATTGGTGATAGTGATGGGTGAAGATACTTATCCATTTGAATATTTAAATGAAAACGGTACTCCTTCAGGTATTTTGGTTGATTTATGGCGTGAGTGGTCTGTCATTACTGATACCAAGGTGCAATTTGTATCGCGACACTGGCAGCAGTCCCTTGATCAACTTGAACAGCGACAGGCCGATATTCACATCGGCATGTCTAAAAATAGTGCGCGTCTCAAAAAATTTGATTTTGCCAAGCCATTCACCTCAGTAAATTCCTACTTATTCGTTCATAAATCTCTCAATAGTAAAAAACAAATTAGTGACTTAGTGCCTTATCAAATAGGTGTTGTGACAGGATCATCCCATGAGGCAACATTATCAGTGCTAGAGCCAAAGCTGAGCTTTAAGCATTATCAAAATCGTGAACAATTATTACAAGCTGCCGTGAATGGAGAGTTGTTTGTTTTTGCTGGTATGGAAGGCTATCAACGTAATTTGACCTTAGAGCAAGATATCGCGGCGAATTTTTATAGTTCGTCACGTATTCCTATTGAAAAAATCAATATATCACCTGCAGTAGCCAAAGGTGATCAAGACCTTATTAATAAAATTAATCATGGTTTTGAATTAATACCGCCTAACGTTATCCAACAAATAGAGCGTCGTTGGTTAGGCTATCATCGACAAACATCGGGTGTCATTATTGCGATGCAAAACGGCGTTGAACCTTATGTCGATATTGGTACCGACGGTTTGCCACATGGCATGTTGGTAGATTTATGGAAATTATGGTCAGAAAAAACCGGTATTAATGTTGATTTTGTGGCTGGTGACATGAACAGCAGTATTGATGACGTTAAACGTGGTGTTGCTGATGTCCATATTGGTTATCCTGAAAGCAAAGATATGCGCACAGGTTTGAAACAAGCTTGGCATATTATTTCAGTCAAAAGTCGTTTTTTTAGTGCTAACTTAAGCATCAATAACATTGAAGATATTGCGATGCGAATCGGTGTATTTCCAACGGCACCTTATATTAGTGAGATGAAAAAAGCGTTTCCCAAAGCTCAGTTACGTTTTTATGATTCATTAGACAGCATGGTAAAAGCGGCTCAGAATAAAGAGATCAGTGGTTTTGTGTCTTCTGCAGCTATGGCATCGCATTACTTGCTGGCAAATAAACTGTGGGCAGAATTTCGTCAATATACGGATATCGAATTTTCCACCGATATGTATGTCTTAACCCGGATTGATGACAGCGGTCTAGCGGACCGAATTCAAGCCGGTTTTAATCTAATTTCTGTCGAAGAACAAATGCAAATAGAGCGTAAGTGGTTAATTAATCCCGATGATCGTTTTTTTGCCAATTCTGCCCATAACATTAAATTGACGACCCAGCAAAAGCAATATATCAGTAGCTTAGGAGCCATTAAAATGGGTTACCTAAAAAACTGGGCGCCGATGGAATTTCAAGGGAGAAATGGGGAATTTTTAGGGATTAATGCAGACATTAAAAATTTATTAGTCAAACAACTTAATTTAACGATTATCCCTGTGCCTTACGATGATTTTCGCCAAATGATAGATGATCTTATTAAAGGCGATATTCATCTTGTTGCCAGTATGGCCAAAACCCCTGAACGTGCAAGTAAACTGGCATTTTCATTAGTCTATTGGCCATCTCCCTGGGCGATAGTCACTTCTTTAACTCAACCTCCCATTTTTAATATTTCACAAGTAACCGGAAAACGCTTAGCGGTTGTCGAGGGGTATCAGATTGTCGATCAGTTGCGTCAGCAATATCCGGGAATAACATTAGTGTTTGTTGCAGATACTAAACAGGGGATGGCAGCCGTGCTTAATGGGTCGGCGGATATGTTTATTGAGCAGGTGGCATCATTAGCGACAACCTTAAAAAGCGGCCAATATCCCAGTTTAAAAATGTCGTTATTAGCTGAGCTTACCGAGCAACATAGCCACATTGGTTTATTTCCAGGGGTTAAAAATTTGGTGCCTTTAATTGATAGGGTTCTTGCCACTATTGATGAAACCGAACAACAAAATATGTATCAAAAATGGGTATCGTTAGATCTCAACAGTGACACGGTACAGTATCAACCTTGGTTTAAATATTTGGTGATTGTTTTGTCTATTGTCACCTTAGTTGCCATTGTTATACTCGTGTCAAGTAGACGCTTAAATATTGAAATTCAAAAGCGCGCTAAAGTAGAAGAAGACCTAAGGTTTATGGCCAGTCATGACAACATAACGGCTTTGCCTAACCGATATATTTTCGAAGATAAATTAGCGCAAACAAGCCTAGTCCATCAGCGAGATAAATTAAAATTTGCATTGTTATCTATCAATTTGGATGGCTTTAAAGTCATAAATGATAAACATGGCTATCATGTCGGTGACAAGTTACTGCAACGTATTGCGGTGCTACTGACTCGCCATTTGAAAGATTCTGATACTGTAACGCGGTTTGTAGCAGATGAATTTGTGATGCTATTAAATCAGATTGAAACCAAAGAAGATGCTCGCCAAGTTGCGGAAAACATACTCAGCACGTTAAAAAAACCGCTGCTAATCGGTGATATCAGTATTACTATTTCTGCCAGTATCGGTATCGCCATATTTCCTGATGATTCTGATAACGCAGCCTCATTATTGAAAAAATCAGATCAGCTCATGTATCAGGCTAAAAAAGTAGGTGGCCATCAATATAAAATGAGCTAGTTTTGATTGATGGTTTTTCAGTCAGTCAATCCAGTTTATTCGCTATAGGTCTGGTTAATTGCCTTAATCTGATTGATACTTCAATGCATAAGTTTGAGTCACGGTATATAATGCCGTTTTTATCATTTTCGATTTCCAAAATACCGCTTTGTGGATAAAGGATAGAGTTCAATGCGCAGTCATTATTGTGGAGACATTAATCCGTCTCATCTAGGTCAAGAAGTTACTTTAGTCGGTTGGGTAAACCGTAGTCGCGATTTAGGCGGAGTTGTGTTTTTAGACTTACGCGATAGAGAAGGGCTAGTTCAAGTTGTTTTTGACCCAGATCTAAAAGACGTTTTTGATATAGCCAGCACATTGCGCAGTGAGTTTTGTGTTCAAATTAAAGGTGTTGTGCGCGCTCGTCCAGAAAGCCAAGTCAATTCACAAATGAAAACCGGTGCGATTGAGATTTTAGGTACGCAACTGACAGTGATTAATGCATCAGCTCCGTTACCTTTAAGCATGGATAATTATCAAAATAACAGTGAAGAACAACGCTTAAAATATCGTTATTTAGATTTACGTCGTCCAGAAATGGCCGAGCGTCTTATCTTCCGCGCTAAGGTCACCAGTTCTGTTCGTCGCTTCTTAGACACCAATGGTTTCTTAGACATCGAAACGCCGATTTTAACCAAAGCGACCCCAGAAGGTGCACGTGACTATCTAGTCCCAAGCCGAACGTATAAAGGTCAATTTTTTGCGTTACCTCAATCCCCACAGCTGTTCAAACAGTTGTTAATGATGTCAGGTTTTGACCGTTATTATCAAATCGTTAAATGTTTCCGCGATGAAGATTTACGTGCCGATCGCCAACCTGAATTTACCCAAATCGATATCGAAACATCTTTCATGTCTGCTGAACAAGTCATGGAAAAAACTGAGCAAATGATGCGCGGTTTATTTCACGATTTATTGAATGTTGATTTAGGCGATTTTCCGCGTATGACTTACGCCGAAGCCATGAAGCGTTATGGTTCTGATAAACCCGATTTACGTAATCCACTTGAATTAGTTGATATTGCTGATTTAGTTAAAGACGTCGAGTTTGCAGTATTTAATGGCCCAGCAAACGATGTGGAAGGCCGCGTAGCCGCATTACGTATTCCGACAGGCGCATCATTATCACGCAAGCAAATTGACGATTATACCAAGTATGCGGCAATTTATGGCGCGAAAGGCTTAGCGTGGATGAAGATAAATGACTTAGCTGCAGGTATTGAAGGTATTCAATCTCCTGTACTTAAGTTCTTAACTGAATCGATAGTTAACGATATTATCAGTCGTACTAATGCACAAACAGGCGATATCATTCTGTTTGGTGCCGATAAAGCCAATGTTGTTGCCGAGGCTATGGGAGCATTGCGCTTAAAAGCAGGTGAAGACTTTAAGCTGCTTGAAGGTCAATGGCGTCCAATGTGGGTTGTTGACTTCCCTATGTTTGAAAAAATTAACGGCGGGTTCCACGCTGTTCATCATCCTTTTACAGCTCCTCGTGGTATGAGTGCTGAACAGTTGGCTGCAGATCCTGCAGCAGCAATTTCAGATGCCTATGATATGGTATTAAATGGCTGTGAGTTAGGTGGTGGTTCAGTTCGTATTCACAACGCTGAAATGCAAAGCACAGTATTTAATATTTTAGGTATTGAAGCTGAAGAAGCCAAAGAAAAGTTCGGTTTCTTACTTGAAGCATTGCGTTATGGTACTCCGCCACATGCTGGTTTAGCATTCGGTTTAGACCGTATTATTATGTTAATGACCGGCGCCAGCTCTATTCGTGACGTGATGGCTTTCCCGAAAACGACTACCGCTGCATGTCCGTTAACCAATGCTCCAGGATTTGCTAACCCAGTGCAACTCGCTGAGTTAGGCATCGCCGTGGTTGAAAAGGTTAAAACAGAAGAGTAAAGCGCTAACGTTAGCCATTTGCTCGCCCTTAACAGGGGACTACATACCGAGGCTTTTGCCTCGGTACGTTTTTTACAAGTAAACGAGTTTACTTGGTACGTCCTATTGAATAGTAAGGAGATACAATGGCTGGACACAGTAAATGGGCCAATATTAAACACCGCAAAGCAGCACAAGATGCTAAACGCGGCAAGTTATTCACCAAATTCATTCGTGAACTGACCGTCGCGGCCCGCGAAGGTGGTTCAGATGTTGATGCCAATCCTAGGCTACGTGCTGCAGTTGATAAAGCCTTATCCAATAATATGACTCGCGATACCGTTGAACGCGCCATAAAACGCGGTGCCGGTGAGATAGATGGCCAGCAACTAGAAACTATTATTTATGAAGGCTATGGACCTGGTGGAACGGCGGTGATGGTCGAAACCATGACAGATAATCGCAATCGTACTGTTTCAGGCGTGCGCAATGCCTTTAATAAATCGGGCGGTAATTTAGGCACCGATGGTTCTGTTGCCTATTTGTTCACACAATCAGGTATTATTTCTTACGACAGTGATATCGATGAAGACAGCTTAATTGACAGTGCCTTAGAAGCGGGTGCAGAAGATGTTATCACCCATGAAGATGGCTCTATCGACGTTTTTACTACGCCAGAGGCCTTTGGCAAAGTCAAAGATGCACTTGATAGTGCGGCTTTTGGGGCGGTTCATGCTGAGGTGACCATGGTAGCGTCATTAAAAGCAGAGCTTGATGCCGATACGGCTGAAAAGTTTTTACGTTTAATTGATAACTTAGAAGATCATGATGATGTACAAGAGGTATATCATAATGCTGAGATTTCAGATGACGTTATGCAAGCGTTAGATAACGCATGAGGCATCAATGGCCATTATTTTAGGTGTTGACCCGGGTTCACGTATTACCGGTTATGGGGTGATCCAATGCCAAGGCCGTCAACAGATTTATCTTGGTAGTGGCTGTATTCGAACATCCGCCGATGAGTTACCGCAACGCTTACAGCAAATTTATGCTGGCTTATGTGAAATCATTACCCAATATCAGCCCGACGAGTTTGCTATCGAGCGGGTGTTTATGGCCAAGAATGCGGATTCTGCCCTTAAACTGGGCCAAGCGAGAGGTGCGGCGATTGTTGCTGCAACCTGTGCTGGTTTACCGGTTGCAGAATACAGTGCAACACAAATAAAAAGTGCCGTAGTTGGCACTGGCAGAGCTCAAAAAACGCAAGTACAACATATGGTGAAACAATTACTTAAGCTACCAGCTTCACCACAAGCTGATGCGGCCGATGCATTAGGAGTAGCAATATGTCATTTTCATACTTATCAAAGTCTTATCGCTATGGGCGGTAAAGCTAGCAGCAGAACATATGGAAGATACAAATGATAGGTCGATTAAGCGGTATTTTAGTTGAAAAGCAAGCGCCTGAAGTGGTGCTAGACGTTAATGGTGTAGGCTATGAATTACAAGTGCCGATGACCAGTTTTTATGAATTACCTGCGTTAAATCAAGCTACCATGTTATTCACCCATTTTGTGGTGCGCGAAGACGCTCAGTTGCTTTATGGTTTTATCACCAAACAAGAACGGGCGTTATTTCGTTTACTGATTAAAACTAATGGTGTCGGCCCTAAGTTGGCGTTAACGATTTTATCAGGTATGACTGCATCTGAGTTTGTATCATGTGTTGAACGCGATGATATTGCCACCTTAGTGAAATTACCTGGAGTGGGTAAGAAAACGGCTGAACGTTTAGTGATTGAAATGCGCGATAAGCTTAAAAGTTTGCTTGAAGCTTCTGCCGGTTCTGAGCGCGAGTTTATGCTACAGAGTAATTACACCCCCGCGCCAGCAGCTGAAAGCGCTGAAGAAGATGCTATTTCTGCCTTATTATCTTTAGGCTACAAGCCCGCTCAGGCCAGTAAGTCGGTTTCTGCCGCTTTTAAGCAAGGTATGAGTTCTGAAACGTTAATTAAAGCTGCTTTAAAATCAATGTTATAAGTATGATATGCATAAACAGGGTACGTAAAAATGATTGAAGCTGATCGCCTGATCCAGCCGCAAGTACAAGGTCAAGATGAACTGATTGATCGTGCTATGCGCCCTAAAATGTTGGATGAGTATACTGGTCAAGATGACACTCGTGCCCAGCTTAAGGTTTTTATACAAGCTGCGATTAATCGCCGCGAGGCCCTTGATCACATGCTGATTTTTGGCCCTCCAGGTTTAGGTAAAACAACCTTAGCAATGATTGTCGCCAATGAGATGGGGGTGAACATCAAATCCACTTCTGGCCCCGTGCTCGAAAAAGCCGGCGATTTAGCGGCCTTGTTAACGAATCTTGAAGAGGGTGATGTACTGTTTATCGATGAAATACATCGGTTAAGCCCTGTGGTTGAAGAAATTCTTTATCCGGCGATGGAAGACTACCAACTGGATATTATGATTGGTGAAGGCCCCGCAGCACGTTCGATTAAGTTAGATTTACCGCCATTCACGCTTATTGGGGCGACCACTCGAGCTGGAGCACTAACATCACCACTGCGGGCGCGCTTTGGTATTCCACTGCGTTTAGAGTTTTATAATGTTAAAGATCTTACCACTATCGTGACACGCTCAGCGAATGTGATGGAGCTTGAGATTGATCAGCAAGGTGCGATTGAAATTGCCAAACGTTCACGAGGCACACCGCGAATTGCTAACCGTTTATTACGCCGCGTTCGCGACTATGCGGAAGTTAAACATGATGGCAAAGTCACCCAAAAAGTGGCCGAATATGCACTTGATTTGCTTGATGTTGATGAGCAAGGTTTCGATTACTTAGACCGTAAACTCTTGCTGGCAATTATTGATAAATTTATGGGTGGTCCAGTAGGATTAGATAACCTTGCTGCCGCGATAGGTGAAGATAGAGAAACGATTGAAGATGTATTGGAGCCTTTTTTAATTCAACAAGGCTTTATTCAGCGCACACCTAGAGGACGAATAGCCTCCCAGCGTGCCTACGATCACTTTAGTTTGCTAAAGCCAGAATAGTCAGTCTCGATGGGTTAACGTTGAATCATTAATTTTGGTTTGTGTTTTGGGTATAAGATTAGCCCCAAATTTTTTAATCAATTGTTTATCAGCATATTATCCGCTGCATGCTATTGCAGCTAACAAAAAAGCCAGCAATTCGCTGGCTTTTGCTATTTTTACTTATCACCAATACTAAGACGTACCGTATTAACCTAAAGCTGCAGTTGCTGACTTTTTCTGAATTAATTCAATTTTATATCCATCAGGATCTTCAACAAAAGCGATTTCAGTGCTTCCGCCTGCAACCGGCCCTGGTGCTCGGGTGACTTTACCTCCTGCTGCAGTAATTGCATCGCAGCGGGCATAGATATCTTCTTCGCCAATGGCTAAATGACCAAAAGCATTACCTAAATCGTAACTGTCGACACCCCAGTTATAGGTTAATTCAATCACAGCTTGGCCTGTGGTTTCTTCGCCAAAACCGACAAAGGCAAGCGTGTACTTGTATTCTGGGTTTTCTGATTTACGCAGTAATTTCATCCCCATTACATCAGTATAAAAAGTGATGCTGCGATCTAAATTGCCTACGCGGATCATCGTATGAAGTAGTTGTGACATGATATACTCTCTTATTAAAAATTTATCTGACTGTATCAAGCTCAGATGCTAATGAAAAGTCTGGCGGTTAATACCCATAAAATTTTGCTTTAGCTCACATTTGTGAGGATATTTTTTGGGTTAACTCATAAAAAGCGTTATTCTTGCAGTATACACATTTGGAGGCAAGACAATGACTACAGAATTAAAAATGGCTTTAGGCACAACAGTTGTAATCGCAATTTGTTTCAGCGCATTTTTTGTGTCGATGTTTTAAGCACCCGCAAAAATAGATCGCTCCATTTGACCCAATGCCAAATGAACGTACAGCATGTTAATTGAGAAGTTAATATGCTGTACGTTTTTTTATAAACTCTCACAGTGCTTATGGTGCTTTGAGAGTTTATTTTTTACAAATTTTGTTTTGCAGACAACTCCCACAAGGCTTCAAAAATACAAACGCCACCGAGAGGTTTTGTCGCTAAGCACAGTTCACTGGTCCTGGAGTGTTCGATGGTTGCAGATCCGAACGTGACATTTCATCGGCTCTGATCACGCTAATTTCTGGACGCCTAACTCAGTTTGAACTGTAATATAACGACGAGAAGGGCTAACCAAACTTGTTTTCATGATGTTTTAAGGTTAATTCTACCCGTTCCAATGCTGTCATGATCATCGCCGCAATTGATGGCGATTGGTTTTTAATAAACAATGTTGACGAATGAGCCGCACATAATACTTCAGCACCGCTCCATTGCTCCGCTAGATCCGCGACCCAATGCCGAAAATCATCAGCAGCGCCTTTGCGTCGTTCCAATGTTTTCGACAGTGTCATATGAAAAGCCAATTCTGGACTTTTTAAAAAACGGAGTAAACCGGGTAATTGAAAGTACATTAACGTGTCGTCAACGTGAATGGTTTTTGACTCTTTGTGGTAAGCAAGCACCGATGAAAAATGTAGGTGCTCGTTTTTGGAAATAAAATCGACCCCGCGGGGCACTGAAAATTCAAAATCCTCTGAAAACAAAGCAGCAAACTCGTTTGAATTGGTTAACTCTGTTTGCCATGTTAGGTTGGGTAATTTATCGATATGGCGCTGCGTTCCATAGAGTTTTGCGTGTGGATAATCGCCATGTATTTTTTCAATATGCACTGTATGGAATGGATGCAAGTTAATAATCGCTTCAATGTCGACTCCATTGTTGGTCAGCGAATCGACTTGCTGTTTAATGTCGTCTTGCATTTCATAAGCGTCGAGCAAAACAAACTTGCCGTTACCGCGCTTTACTAAAGAAGCGTGTGTTCCAATATTTAGTAAACCGAAAATCTTAAACTCACCACGAATATTCCAAAACTCATCTGAAATTTTTAATATTTTGTCAGTCATAATTAATACTCATCGTTTGCTTCTCCTCAGGATAATTCACCAAGAATGATAAAAAGAGTGAAGTAAATTGTTATTTACTTCACTCTGACGGCTTATTCCCTAGTTGCTAGGCTCTTATGTTTTATCTGCTATCTAAAATAGCGACACAGAGACCGAAGAGCAAAAAGGATTTGCTGAGAAATGACAACATAAGCACTCAAGCAAGGGATCCTTCCGATCTAGCATTTTTTCCTCTGGCCCGACAATCCGTTTGAGCCCGCATGCTAAAAATCGCTCTCTTGTGTTGGCTTACAATGTAACTGGTTCAACAGCAGACCTAAGCAGCTGTGATTTTTATCATGCCAGTTTGCATCTTGCTCCTGTCCAATAGAGTGGCTTTGCGCTTACAGTGGCTGCCTAGTGGGGCGAATGATAATCTCGTTGACATCAACATCTGCCGGCTGCTCGATGGCATAAGCAATTGCTCGTGCAATCGCATCTGGGTTAATGGCCATCTCATACATTTCATCAACACCCTTGGCTGTATCGGGGTCGCTGATTTTACTGGTCAGCTCGGTCGCTACGGCACCAGGCGAAATATTGGTGGAGCGGATTTCCCCATTGCCTTCTTGACGAATGCCTTCTGATAGCGCCTTGACGGCAAACTTGGTAGCGGAATAAACGGCGGATGCCGGAAAGACCTTATGCCCAGCTACTGACGAGAGATTAATAATGTGGCCGACATGCTGCTCGCGCATGGTCGGCAGCACCGCGGCAATGCCGTAGAGAACGCCTTTGATATTGACATCAATCATTTTCTCCCATTCGTCGACCTTGAGTTCATCGAGGGGCGATAGCGGCATCAGACCAGCGTTGTTGACCAGCACGTCGATGCGGCCGTAAGCTTCCTTCGCCGCTTTGGCCAGCGACTCGACCTGAGCGCGGTCAGTGACGTCGGTAACCTGATAAATAGCTTCACCACCCTGATCCTTGATCGTGTCACGCAGCTCCACAAGGCGTTCCTCGCGGCGGGCAGCAAGCACCAGTTTGGCGCCACCTTTTGCCAGGCGTAGTGCTGTGGCTTTACCCAGACCACTTCTGGCACCGGTAATGATAACGACTTTGCTATTGATCTCTGACATGGATTTTCTCCTGTTGAAATGAATGATTGAATTTCATACGTTAACGGTTCCAAGCTTAATGTTACGCCAGAGACATTAGGGTTAGGCTGACTGCATATTCTGCGTCATACCGTCGTAACGGCCTGTAGTGGCGGCCTCCATCAGTACGTGGGCGACATCTGCTCGAGACGCCTTGGCCGATTTGTCGACATTGTCACCCAGGATCACATCCGTGCTGCGGCCCTTGTTGGTCAGTGCTACAGGGCGCAGGATCGAGTAAGTTACTCCGGAAGCCTTGAGGTATTCGTCCGCTTCGTGTTTGGCATTCAGGTAAGGGGCCATGTCGCCGGTAGGGTTGGATTGATCTGCGCCGATCGAGCTGAGCATCACGAAACGCTTTACGCCTGATTCTTTCGCTTGATCAATCAGTCGCTTCGCGCCGTCCCGATCCACTTTTTTGGTCATTTCAGGGCCGGTGCTTCCTCCTGAACCTGCGGCAAAGATCACCACGTCCATGCAGTCGCACAGGCCGGTTTCCAGGTCGGTCAGGTCACCATGGCGCAGGTCTACACCTTGGGGCAAAGAACTGGTATCCGAACTTTCGCGAACCAGCGCTATCGGCTTATGGCCCTGATCTATAAGGTACTGGGCCAGAAGCTGGCCTGTTTTACCGGTGGCACCGGCGACAAGAATGTTCATACTCATAGAGAAATCCTTAATGTTGAATGAAATGGGCGAAATTGTGGGTGTAAAGCCAGGTCAGGGCAGGAAAATCGACTTTACGTTGACGAACTCCTTGATGCCAAAACCACCGTGTTCACGTCCGTATCCGGAATTCTTGACCCCGCCAAATGGCATATTCGGATCAGCAGCCCCAAACGAATTAATGCGGATCATGCCTGTGTCGAAGTCATTGCGCGCCAGTTTGAGGGCTCGTTCCTCATCCTTTGAAAAGATCCCTCCGCCAAGTCCATAGCGGCTTTCATTAGCCAGTCGCATGGCGTCCTCATCATCAATGGCGCGGATGATTGACGCGACCGGTCCGAAGATTTCATCATCGTAGGCTGGCATTCCGGGCGTAAGATTTGCCAGCACAGTGGCGGGATAATAGGCACCCGTGCGTTTTGTCACTTCGCCACCGCAGAGGATTTTTGCACCCTTGGCGACGCTGGCGTCCACCTGCTCCTTAACTGTGTCAAACTGCTCCTGGCTGGAAAGCGGCCCAAGCTGGGTATTTTTATCCATGGGGTCACCCATGTTGATTTTTTGCATTTGAGCGACGAAAGCCTCGACAAAGGCGTCATAGACCTTATCGGTCACGATGAACCGCTTGGCAGAAACACAGGTCTCTCCGTTGTTGTAAAGTCGGCCCATAACCGAAAATTTTACGGCGGTTTCAACATCGGCATCCTCAAGCACCAGATAAGCGTCATTCGACCCCAGTTCGAGCACTGTCTTCTTTAACTCTTTGGCGGCCACAGCCCCGATGTGTCGCCCAGCGCCATCGCTACCTGTCATTGTGACACCACGGACCATTGGATGGGCTATCAGCTTGTCGCTGGTGTCGTGATCGATCACCAAAACCTGGAACAGGTCCTCGGGCAAGCCGGCCTCAATACACAATTCACGCAAACGAAGTCCGGAGCCAGTGCAGATGCTGGCGTGCTTCAGAACACAGCCATTACCTGCCATCAGATTGGCTGCCAGCACACGGATCGGCTGGTAAAGGGGAAAGTTCCAAGGCTGGATTGAATAGATGACGCCGATTGGCTGATAACTGATGACGCCGCGTTTGCCGTTGAGTCCTTGCACACGCTCTTCATCAGTCAGCGCTTCTGGTCCATTTTCAGCGGTGTAATCTAAGATCGCAGCACAGAGTTGAACCTCAACAAGACCATCTTTCAGGAGTTTGCCGGTTTCGTTGGTCATCAAGGCGGCCAATTCATCGGCATTGTCACGTAGTTTTTGACCGATGTTATTAAGATAGGTGGCCCGTTCCAGATGGGGTAGTTTACGCCATTGCAGAAATGCCCCATGGCAGGACTCAAGCCGAGCCGTCGCCTGCTTTTCGGTCATTATGTCGTAGGAATGGATTGCTTTTTCAGTCGCGGGATTAATGGTGGTGATTGTCGTCATGGTTGCTCCTTCCGAGTCTGATGGGCAAATGCCGTTGGCGCTAGCTTTGGTGTATTATCAGTCCGTTGGCGGGATCTGTCTGTTCGCTTGCCAACACTACCGCGTTGCAAACAGCGCCGAGCTCCTGCTGGTAGTGTAAAAATGGCCCAAAGAAAAAAGCACATACTTCATCGATTCAGCATGGTCTGGTGTGTTGGCTTGAGGGTCATTGAACCCTATGTTGGAACAAGTCAATCGATTAGGCAGTTAGGATTTGCTAGTGCTAGGTATCAATTTTATCTGGTCAATCGACTAAAGAGCGCTAGGCAGGTATGTTGGTTTTCCCCCTTTTCTGTAAGAATGCGGCGGCCAGAGAACAAATTTGATGGTGCTAATTCCCCAGGCGATATCTTGTTGTGAGGGGACTCGCATAGGCGGCAGTAAATTGCTTGGCGCTGAAATGAGCGGTGACGTTGGCATTGACCCACTTGCTGTAATGCCAGCAAAATAGTTTATCTTTGACCGCTTGATATGTTTTTCCTGTGTGGCAGGAAAAGATTAAGTGAACCACTGGACTCTCGAAAGTATTCAGTCCAATAATTATGTTATATGTCGGATCAGTAATGCTATATGTTGGATCAGTTATGCTATGTGTCGGATCATTAATGGCAAATGTGCGCATTCGATGAGTCAATATAAGCCTATTCGAGCGCTTATATTTACATCCCAGAGAAAACTTGAACGTCGGCTATCTCAGTATTACCGACCTTCAAGCCGCCTGGAAGAATTAGTGTACTCGTAGCAAAAGCCGATGGTCGGCTCTTTTTCCAGAACGCCAGGAGCGATCTGCCGACCTTCAACATTTTTGGCAGTCTAATTAAATTAGACCGATGCGACAAGCTGACGTTCAGTTAATGAAAGTGCCTCTAATCCCAGAGATTACTTTTCATTTTCAGACGATGATGACTTCTGTGAGTCTGCTGATTTTTCTTCTGACGTTTCTTCTGACTTTGTTTCCGACAACATAGTATTGAGCTTTTCACCGCCTTTGGCGCCAAAATCCAATGTTCTGATAGGAAAGGGAATTAAGATATCAGCTTTTTCTAGCGCTTTTTTAATTTCTACCACCGCAGTATGTCGAGCTTTCATAAAGCCAGTGTCGCCTGGGTAATCGATCCAGAACCAGACCACTAAGTTTATACTGCTGTCTGCAAACCCCTTAGCAAATACGGCAGTTTGTTCTTTTTTGATAACAAAATCACAGGCGTTTATCGCTTCTTCGATAGCTTCAGCGGCCTTTTGTGGGTCGTCTGCGTAAGAAATACCAACGGGCACTTCGATTCGCCTGACCCCTGTAACCGTATAATTAGTGAGTACGTTTCGAAATAAGATTTTATTTGGAATCACTTCTATTTGGCCAAAAAACGTTTCGACTAATGTGTTACGCAAATTAATGGTTTTTACTGTGCCGAATACATCTCCTGCCTCAACCACATCGCCAATTTGAAATGGCTTACGAATACCCATAGCAATACCAGCAATAAGATTCTCTGCCATGTCTTGAAAAGCAAAACCAAGCGCTAGGCCAATAATACCTGCGCCAGCTAAGAGTGACGTTACGGTGCCGGTTAACCCCAAAAACTCTAGAGCGATAAATAGCCCTGTCAACAACACCAGCATCTTGATTATTGATGAAAGTAGATCGGCAATTTGTTCAGACTCTAAGGCTTTATGAAGCACTTTTCGAACGACTCTACCAACATATTTAGCCAGTAAGCCAAAAAACATGGCTAAGAGAAAGGCGACTATAAAGTTTGGCAAGTGTTTAATGCCAGCTTCTAGCCAGCCTTGTAATTTTTCGTTAATTAGCTGCCAGAATTTGTCTAATACAGAGAGGTCCATTAATATTATTCCCACTATTATTTATCATCGTTCTTTAATGCAGATACAGCCCATGTATTGAGCTTTTCGAGTGTCGAGGAGAGGTAAAATAAAACGACATTTTTGACAAAATGAAAATCCATGTAGCCTCATATTTTCCATACTAACATCTCTTTACTATCCTTGAGGGAGTGAAAGTCAGCGCACTGTCGTCTATTACCTAAAAAAGCTCAGTATATGCTGCGGACAACAGAGCTTTTTACGCCGTCATCACCCGATGTTATTCTCCCAACGTTAAAGATGTCACAAGCTGAGTTTGCGCGGCGACTGGCGTAACTATGAGCACGTTGATGTTTCTCTATTTCCGAGGGGGAGTTTGGTATGATTTGTTAAGCTAAAAATATGTGTCAATAGCAATCGTGGGCTAGCAAAATATGGGAATATCGCTATTAATAAAACCAATTTTATCATTGAAAAAGAATAGGTTAGTGCAAGAAGTGCACATTGTTAAGTTAAGTTAAACCTAGTCTTTTTGGTTCTTTTTCTTTAAGCCTTTGCTTCTTGAGGCAGTCCAGTTTCGCGCAATGCTTTTGTATCTTTTAATGGAGACTCACCAAAAAAACGGCGGTATTCTCGACTGAATTGAGAGGGGCTTTCGTAGCCAACTTTGTATGTTGTCGTCGTCGCATCTAAGTTTTCGGTTAACATTAAACGACGAGCTTCATTCAAACGTAAACTTTTCTGAAATTGTAGAGGCGTCATAGCCGTCACTGAACGAAAATGACTGTAAAATGCAGATTGACTCATTCCACTGTAATCGGCTAGATCACTTACGCTTAATGGTTTAAAAAAGTTATTTCTGAGCCAATCAATTGCTTTAGATATTTGGTAGCTGTGGCTCTGAGTTGTGACGATTTGATTAAGCAGGATACCTTGCTCTGTTGTCAAAAGACGAAAGAAGATTTCTCTTTGAATTATGGGTGCTAAAGCTCCTATATTATCGCTCTCATCCAACAGATCTATTAGTCGAGTGAATGCGTTTAATAGCGACTCAGAAAGTTGTCCAACGGCAATCCCTTTTGTGGTCTTTTTATCGTAGGAAAACAAATTCTTATTTTCAGCAATCAGCTCTGAAATAATTTGTAGATCCAGCTCCATAACCAGCCCGAGATAAGGATGCTCATCGCTTGCTTGCATAATATTAGCAATGACCGGCAAGCCAACAGATGAAACAAGAAAATGATTGGCGTCATAAATATAACTTTCATCACCTAATAGAACACGCTTCTTACCTTGAGCAATTAAACAAACACTCGGGTGATGAATATAACTCGTTGGCGCGGTAGTAGATGGCCATCGGGTTAATTTCAATCCTGGAATTTTAGTCTCGACCTGGTTAACGCCTTTTTCCATCCATTTATCAATTTGTCTCGCCAGCTTTTCAGTATTGGCAACTCTACTTTGTGAACCGTTCATCATCATCCTAGTGGCAATATATATCGTAATGTTTAGTTTTAACATTTGGAATTTGCATAAGCTAATCGCGCTGATTAAAGCACTAGGCTATTAGTACAAATCAAATCCATCAACCGGTTTATATTTTTGTTCATTTTACAGAGACTAACTACCATTAAGTGCTATTGACTCCGACTGATGGCGTTTTTAAATAAAATGATTAGGCAACTTTAGCTATTGCTAGGCTAGTAGCGCTGATTTTATAAACCTTAGCAAAAATAGATGTTCACACTTAAGGCATTGTACTTCTGCCAGGACCAAAACAGCCAATGACATTAATGACCACCACAAACCACCGACATTACCACTTATTCAATGCCAAAACTGAAAACAAAGCTAACTCATAGAGGCAAAAGTTGCCATATTATTTTATATGCAGGAATAGGCAATGATAAAAAAACTATAGGCAATAGTTCAGCAAATATAAATGATAAGTTAATCACATCAAAATTGAGCAGCTAACTTAGATGATTTATTTGATTATTTTTCAGAAAAGTCTCTTTCCTTACCATCAATTTAACAGCGATTTTATTTATGAATATAGCGTCAGTAACAGACTCGCTTGAACCTTCAGAGCAAGCCATTATTCCAATCGCGGCATTTACTGCAAGCGGTGATATAGAAAAGTTACAAGTCAGTTTACATGAAGGTTTGGATGCCGGCTTAACGATCAACGAAATTAAAGCAATTCTGGTTCAGATGTATGCCTATGCAGGCTTCCCCCGCAGTTTAAATGGACTTTCTGCGTTTATGAGTGTTGTGGATGACCGGAAAAAAACTGGCATGACTGACATTGTCGGCTCTGAGCCTAAGCCTTTACCTACAGACCGAACCAGCCTCGAGTTCGGTACTGAGAACCAGACCAAGCTAATTGGTGCTGAAGTTAAAGGGCCATTATTTGAATTCTCGCCTGAAATTGATACTTACCTGAAAGCTCACCTGTTCGGCGATATTTTCGAACGAGATTCCTTAAGCTGGAAGCAGCGAGAAATTGCCACAATAGCAGCTTTGGCTAATTTAAATGGTGTAAATAACCAGTTAAGTGCTCACTACACCTTTAGTATGAATAACCATGTATCTGTCAGTCAGCTCAACGAATTTATTCACATTATTGAAAAATATTGCGGCCCTCAGATTGCCGCAAATGCACTGCAAGTACTTAACTCTGTGCTTGACACTCAATAAGGTATAACAGACTCGACAAAGATTTATTTAACCCTAATTCTATCGTTTAATCAGGAGGCCATTTCATGAAAAAAATATTTCGTCGACTGTAAAAGCTAAATTACTCAATAGTTTGGAAGTGATATCGACCGCCAATGCTGAAGCCGATACTAATACAGAACAGACAGCTAATCATTCAAAAGACCATCAATCGTTTCAAGGCCCAGACCTCCTTTTTAGCGGCCAAGTTAACGTCGATATGTTATTCCCAGAAAATGACGTCACGAATTACAGTGGCATGGGGCTACAGCTGATGCTGCGATAAAACACCTTGTTATTACATCCTCAAAAAGAGGGTGGAAATGTTATCTGGAAAGAAAAAAGTAGTTAATGAGCAATACGCGACAGCTAGCTAATAAAATTGTACTGGTATCGTTAAATTCAGCTATCGCGTTAGAAATGCTAATACACAACAGCAGGTTACTTATGGTCATGAGGTCGTTGGCTATTACTGTTGAGAACCAAGTTTACATTAACAACAACCCTAATTTTTAAACTGCAAATGTTAAGGATTTAAAATGAGCAATAACGTAGAGAACAAAGTCATCGTAATTACTGGAGCATCAAGCGGTATGGGCGAAGCTGCAGCGCGTCACCTTGCTTCTATGGGAGCCAAAGTCGTTCTCGGTGCTCGCCGCGCTGATCGCATAGAACAATTGGTTTCAGAGATTAAAGCAAAAGGTGGTGAAGCACTCGCTCTGGCAACTGACGTAACCAACAAAAACGATGTTAAAAACTTAGTTGATGCGGCAATTAACACATTCGGACGCATTGATGTTCTTATCAACAACGCTGGAGTTATGCCTCTTTCGATGTTTGAAAGTGTCAAAGTGGATGAATGGGATCAGATGATTGATGTTAATATAAAAGGTGTTCTATACGGTATCGCTGCTGCACTGCCGCATATGATAGAACAGAAAGCTGGACACATAATTAACACAGCATCGGTCGCAGCTCATCTCATTTTCCCTGCATCATCGGTCTATTCTGCAACCAAATTTGCTGTTCGCGCATTAACCGATGGTTTAAGACAAGAAGTCACGCCACACAATATCCGTACGACTTTAATTAGCCCTGGCGCCGTCAAAACTGAGTTACTTGAGCATATTAGTGATAAAGAAGTGCAAAGTGCCAACCAAGATTATGTCGGCCAAGTAGGGATCCCAGCTTCTAGCTTTGCAGATATGGTTACGTTTGCAATTAGCCAACCAGAGTATGTTGATGTAAATGAAATTATTTTTAGACCGACGGCTCAATCTTTGTAACTCTGCCAATTAATCGCCAATATTTTAAGTTTAATTATTGGCGATTTTTATTAGCCAATATCGAGTAACCCTATCGCAACGATTACATACCGTAATTTGTTAACCTACTCTGAGAGAGACTAGTTCAAGATAATTGGCTGCATAAAATACATTTTCATCAAAATACAACCAACACAACGGAGGCGTTCTACTATGGAATATACGACACTAAATAATGGCTCTAAAATGCCCATGTTGGGCTTTGGTGTTTTTAAAGTCACCGATAAAGAAGAATGCAAAAATTCAATCCTCAATGCAATCCGTGTTGGCTACCGTCTTATTGATACCGCAGCCGTTTATGGCAATGAAGATGCCGTAGGTGACGCTGTACGTGAAGCAATTAAACACGGCCTCTGCACTCGTGAGGAGTTATTTATTACTTCAAAATTATGGGTACAAGACATGGCCTGCTACGATACAGCGAAAGTTGGCATTGAGGCATCACTTAAAAAATCAGGCTTAGAATATTTCGATTTATATCTACTTCATCAGGCTATGAGCGATTATTTTAGCGCTTGGCGTGCAATGGAAGATGCGTACGAACAAGGTAAATTAAAATCTATTGGTGTATCTAATTTCTATGCTCACGTATTAACCAACTTTTGTGAAACGGTCAAAGTTCTCCCAGTGGTGAATCAGGTAGAAATGCATCCTTACTTTTCACAAGCTGCGGCCATTGAAACAATGAAGTATTACAATGTGCAGCCAGAAGCATGGGCGCCCTTAGGTGGCGGTCGCCATAAACCGTTTGAAGATGAAAAGCTTCAGGGCATTGCAGTAAAACACGGTAAAACTATTGCTCAAGTCATTTTACGTTGGAACGTACAACGTGGCGTCACTGTAATCCCTAAATCGATTAAACCAGAGAGAATTCAAGAGAATTTTAATGTCTGGGATTTCACGCTATCTGCTGATGAGATGGACAAAATCAATAGTCTAGATTTGGGTTACGTTGGTGAAGCTATCAAGCACTTCGACCCAGAATTTGTTCGCGCTTGTCTCGGTGTCAAAATTCACGATTAATCATGCCTCCATTATGACTGATTGAATCCAATATTGGGGCGGTTCATTTAACATTGAAAATATGACTAAACTGTTTGGGATTTCAATTGTTCGAGGATGGAAAGCCCAATAGTCTCACTTTTACAAATTAACCTGTGCTTTGCATTTGTTCCTTGGGATCTATTCTCTTGTTATCAAAATAGTGACTCATGCGCCACTTACTCGATGAGTTTCTGCTCGACATTGTTTGAGGGTAATTTTTAAATTCATTTGGATACTTCAGTCTTTGCCCGTTGTCGTATTGCCTCAATATGTCGCTTTGTTGATTGAGCCAATGAGTGCACAACAACGAGATCTCTAGCTTCAACAGTATTAAGGATAAAGTCGAATTGTCATTTATCGACGATACAAGATAATTTTTTGATTCGCCCAGTGCAATCTACCTCGAAAACGTTTTTGTTCGGTAACCTTGCTTTGATCAGTCGGTGTACAACCGAGCTCTCTGTTTATACCTTTTGTCCAGTGGTCACTTATTGAGCCGTTATTAAAGCTTTGCGAATGTTGATTTTTCAATAGTCGCTTGAGTCAGTGCTTATATTAAGTGAAATGCTAGTTTTTTGGAGTATCAAGCAATTAATTAGCAGGATCTTACTAACAAAACATACGCAAAAACTGCAAAACTAAACCCTCGAAAGACTCTCAATCTAAGCGCTATTAATCAAGGCTGGGTAAATCAGATACAGCCTATGAACAATTACTTAAAGGTGATGTTAACTACCGTTTTGTGAGCGTGAGCTCAACAGTCTCAGCCAAAATTTTAACTTGTCCGGAGAATAACCATGGATATACATACTGAAACGACCAAGATTACTACTGAACAAGATATGCCTAATGAAGGACGTCGCAATATGATGAAGATGACTGGTGCAGGTATTGTTGCGCTAGGGGTTGCCTCGCTAACCACTGGCCAAGCTTTTGCTCAATCATCAATTGCACTAACCGATGAGTGGGACAAAAAATTTGCTAAAAGTGACAAGGTCGATCATAAAAAAGTCACTTTCAAAAACCGCTATGGCATAACCCTTGCCGCTGATCTTTATCAGCCGAAAAACAGCACTGGCAAGCTGCCTGCTATCGTCGTAGGTGGCCCTTTTGGTGCGGTGAAAGAGCAATCATCGGGTCTGTATGCGCAAATAATGGCAAAACAAGGCTTTGTCACCCTTGCTTTTGACCCCTCATACACAGGTGAAAGTGGCGGCGAACCTCGCAATATTGCCTCGCCAGACATCAATACGGAAGACTTTAGCGCTGCGGTAGATTGTATTGGTATGCAAGCCAATGTGGATCGTGAACGCATCGGGATGATCGGCATTTGTGGTTGGGGCGGTATGGCATTAAATGCCGTCGCGGTCGATAAACGTGTTAAAGCCGTTGTAGCAAGCACTATGTATGATATGACGCGTGTTATGTCAAAAGGCTATAACGACAGTGTTACCCTAGAACAACGCACACAAACTCTAGAGCAACTGAGTCAGCAACGTTGGCAAGATGCAGAGAAAGGCACACCAGCCTATCAGCCGTCTTACAACGTGTTAAAAGGCGGCGAATCGCAATTTATGCTCGACTATCATGATTATTACATGACACCACGAGGCTACCATCCACGTGCGGTCAACTCAGGTAACGCTTGGTCACAGACGACGCCATTGTCGTTCATGAACATGCCTTTATTGACCTATATTTCTGAGATTTCTCCTCGTCCGGTGTTGTTTATCCATGGTGAAAAAGCCCACTCGCTCTACATGGCTAAAACAGCCTATGAGAATGCGGCTGAACCAAAAGAGTTGATGGTTATTCCAGGCGCAAGCCATGTTGATTTATATGATCAAGTGGATGTCATTCCGTTCGAGAAGCTCACAAGCTTCTTCAAGCAACACCTCGCTTAATAAATAGTGGGGTATTTGAAGTGAGATGAGAAGGGCACAAGGTAAACCTTTTGCCCTATTAACTAATGAAGTCAATCCGCATCATGTTTAATGCCCACACTTACGATTTAGTTAACTAAGCAGTATTTCCTAAACCATGTGGGCTATTTGAGCACGCATAGCACTTTTGTAAAACCGAGGCGTAACTAAAAAATCTATGAAATCCACTACATCTGATACCTATGATGGAACACCCTCTGATACGGCAAATACTACCGCTCACTGGAGTGGCGTTTTTGCAATGTCTTTATGCGTATTCACGCTTATCGCCTTCGAATTTATGCCAGTTAGCCTGCTAACTCCCATTGCCAGCGACTTACAGATCACTGAAGGAATGGCTGGCCAAGGTATTGCAATATCCGGCGCCTTTGCCGTGCTAACCAGCTTATTACTTCCTACGCTGATCGGCACCATGGACCGCAAAAAGTTAATGTTAATATTAACTGTTTTGATGGGGATCTCTGGAACCATTGTAGCGCTGGCTCCAAACTACCTAACTTATATGCTTGGTCGCGGAGTCCTAGGCGTAGTCATTGGCGGATTCTGGTCAATGTCAGCTGCGATGGCTATTCGATTAGTGCCGCCTAATAAAGTCCCTAAAGCATTGGCTGTTTTCAATGGAGGTAATGCGTTAGCAACGGTTATCGCTGCGCCATTGGGCAGTTATTTAGGCTCTTTTATAGGCTGGCGTGGTACCTTTTTAGTGCTTATTCCTATCGCGCTCATTACCTTGATATGGCAATGGCAGGCATTACCTGCAATGAAAACTGAGGTGAGCTCTTCAGGTTCCAAGAATATTCTTAAGGCACTTAAAAATCGTGCTGTTGCCTATGGCATGGCTGGATGCGGTGCTTTCTTTATGGGGCAGTTTGCATTATTTACTTACCTGAGACCCTTCCTTGAAACTGTCACCCATACCAGCGTATCTACATTATCTCTGTTGTTGCTTACCATTGGATTTTCAGGGCTTATCGGCACGTTAATCATTAGTACAATCTTAAAACGCACTTTATATGGTTTGCTTGTCGGCATTCCTGCTTTTATGGCGATGATTGCCGTCGCACTGATCCCCTTCGGCAACAATGTACTCATTGTCGCAATACTACTTGCACTGTGGGGACTGGTTGCAACCGCGGCACCTGTTGCGTGGTGGACTTGGCTTGCGCAAGCGATGCCAAATAATGCTGAAGCCGGTGGCGGTTTGATGGTGGCAGTAGCGCAATTATCTATTGCCCTAGGCTCTACTGTCGGAGGAATACTTTTCGATGCAGATGGCTACCAAAGCACTTTTATTGCAAGCGCAGCAGTATTACTCATTGGCGCTTTTCTGGCGTTTCAAGCCTATCGCACACGAGTACACTAAAATATATCCGTCTATTCAAACAATAAAATTTACGAGGCCGCTATTATGAATAACCCTGTTGCTGTCAACATACATAAGGTCAACACCTTATTCATAATAGCACCTCATCAGCGCTTAGCATTCATCAAACCAATTGGGCTATTAGTACTGTTTTTTTTAACACTCGATAGCAGCTATGCAACTGAGTTAACGGCAAGTCCTATCGCAACTAAACACACAGCCATTAAACTGGAGAGTTCGCATATGTGGATAACCATAGGAGATCATCGTTTCAAAGCAACCTTAGCCAACACCAGCGCAGCACGTGAATTTGCTGCCATGCTACCACTGACTCTCGACATGGACGATCTTAACAGTAACGAAAAGCATGCCGAGTTACCAAAATCATTATCAACTGATCCGTATCAACCTGTGACGATCAACAATGGCGATCTGATGCTGTGGGGCTCTCGCACTATGGTTGTATTCTACAAGAAGGTTAATACCTCATACTCATATACGCGTATTGGGCATATCGATGATACTTCAGGCTTGTCGCAACAATTAGGACAAGGTGATGTCACGCTGATATTTACAAAATCGGCCAACTAGTTTCAATGCTTTTCTGTCGGTTTTATCTTTCAATACACACAACATTTCGTTAATACAAGAATCGCAACCGGTTTTTTGGCGAAACAAGTGTAACGTCTGTAAATAATAAACCAATGATAAACATCAACTTTAAACTCACTCGGCACCAGTTTAAGCATATTCAGTTCAACTTGATCGACATTTTACCTGAGGCGAATTTGTTAAGCCGCCTAGTTGGGTGGTGTGGAATGACGACAAAAGATAGTTTGAGTTTGAGCCTCATAATAAAACCATGATTTTTGAAAATTGAGCTGTTTAAAAAGGCTATGGTGTAAAAATCGCTGAGTTAATTAATGGTTAGTTTGGTGCTGGGACTGTTCACTATAATTGGGTGCATGTTTATAAAGCAGTAAAGCGCCGAGTACTGATTGGTAAGCTCAATGCCAAAGTAGGGGCGGGATTACGTTCTTGAAGACAACTACCCGCCATTGATGAATAAAGCTGAGGTTAATTATTTAGTTGCTGACGGGTCTAAGCGCGGCGCCACTAAAGACTCACAAAAGTTTGTTGGCATATTATCTGGTATTGATGTGTTTAAGTGTCGCAGTTACGGTAAGTCGCTAGGCTCTCATAGTATTTAACGTAATAAATGTATTGATAAAGTGAAACGTAGTCATTGAGGCTTTATATATTGCTAAGTCACCACCAAAATCAGCATTGCCTATATTAGAGCGTGTATTCTTATGAGCTGCCCAACCAAACATGAGAGTTTACGTCGGCGGGCTAGCAGTCCTACCTGCATAAAAATTCACCTTCTTGCGCAGGGTATTGGTCAGAGAACCATGTATTTTCACTTTTTGCTCAATATTTTACATCTGGTTTATTATCGTTTTGGTCGGAATAAATAATTGCTTGTCCATTTTCAAATCTTACCCAATCAGGTACTTCAAAGTTAAGTGGTTTATTAGCCGTATATAGGGCAATTACTGCATCTGCGTCATACCGACTTGTTAACAATATTCAATAGTTATTAGTTTGTTTATTGAAAAATACTCCAGGATCACGAAAACAAAGTCGCTATAAGATCCTGTACCAATCAAGGGGTAGTCAATATCAATCACTCGAACAAAACTGAGCATTTATAGCCAAACAGACACAGACTATTTATGTGTTACTAAACGGCGCCATAGCGATTTATTGCCGGTTAAGGGTAAGCATTACTATAATTTAGGTTATTCCACAAACGTCTATAACACTGTTTTTGCTCTATATTACTTCTTATTGGCGCTTGGTTATCAACTTTGTCTTAATAAATCACCACAGCAAGGGATTGATTTTGCATGTGCGGTTGGGGCTATGTGAGCTCAATGTCACGGAGCAACTTCAACGTTATCTCATAAGCAGATTAATGAGTTTATCTAACCGCACAGATTGACTATCTTGGTAATAAAATAAATAGAATTATACATAAAGTTTGCAATATATGTTGAAACTTAGTTTCTTTGATGTTAAAAAGACAACGTTGTTTAAATCAGCAAAAGCTACTTCGAATTTGAATAAATATTCTAATATGTAGACTTTGATAACTAGCCTAAAAACAAAAAAAAGACAACGTTGTTAATTTGTAGTGAGTAATATCAACATTAATTAATTTGATCAATTGGGGACACACATAATGCAAAGGTTTCGTAAAAAGCCACTTACTGCGAGCGTAAGTGCTGTATTAATAGGCTTGCTCTTGCCATACAGTTCTTTAGCAGCTCAACAAGAACAAGTACAAGAGCCTCCTGAGGATGACGATATAGAAGTTATCGAAGTGTCTTATGGATATGGCAGTGTTAAAAAAAAGGACCTAACAGGTGCTGTAAGTTCTGTTAAGTTAGACGATGTAGTTGATATGCCTTCGGGTAATATAATGCAAAACTTGCAGGGGAGAGTACCTGGCTTACAAATTTCAACTAATGGTTCACCGGAGTCTACTGCAACGGTAAGGATACGTGGCCAAGGTTTAGGGCCATTAGGCAATAATGACCCTCTATATGTTATTGATGGTATTCCTACCAAGTCAGGAATGCATGAACTTAATAGCCATGATATTGCTGATATTCAGGTTTTACGAGACGCAGCCGCTGCTAGTATATTTGGTGCACGTTCTGGTAATGGCGTGATAGTCATCACAACGAAAAAAGGTCATGAGGGACTTGATTTTAATTTCTCTGCTAACCAATCTCAAGATGACTATAGCTATGATCTAAATCCGCTTAATACCCAACAACGTGGACAAGCTGTATGGCAAGCTGCTGTTAATGATGGTTCAAATCCAAATTCAGCCAGTTCGCTATATCGTTATGATTGGAATGGTGACTTCAGTAACCCCCAATTAAACGCGGTGATCTTACCTACTTATACCGATCCTCAACAAGTGCAACGTCCTGCAGACACTAATTGGTTTGATGAGGTAACCCGTACAGCTAAAGTTAGTGACCTTAACATTTCTTTATCAGGAGGTTCAGAAAATGCCTCTATTTATACTTCTTTAGGCTATTTCAATTCTGAAGGTGTTGTTGATGGTTCGGAATTTGAACGAATTAGTTTTCGAGTTAATTCTGATTACCAATTAACCGACAAATTAAAAATAGGCGAAAACTTCACTGTTACTAATCAAGAGTCAAATCTCATCAATGCGAGAGCTAGTGAAATTCTAGGGCTGGCAATAGAGCAACAATCTATTGTGCCCGTTTACAATGATGAAGGCGGCTGGGGTGGCCCTGTTCCTGGTGTCACGGACCGCGATAATCCAGTTAGAATAATCGAAATGAACCGCGATAATGTCAGTCGGTTTAATAAACTAATGGGTAATATCTTTTTTGAATATGAATTAATTGATGGGTTAACGCTAAAAAGTACTGTTGGACTTGATTACGGACAATACTACTTCAGAAACTATACTCGTGCGTTTCAAGCTGGCTCATTAAACTACGGAGATCAACTTTCAGTTACTGAAAACTGGAATAGTAGTTTTAGTTGGACTAACACTGCAGAGTATAAATTAGATGTTGGTGATAATCACAGTTTTACCTTTTTAGCCGGTACAGAACAAATCGATTATGAGTATGAAGGCTCTGTTGGTTTTGGTTCAGGTTTTGCCTCTGATGATCGTGATTATGCTCATTTATCGCAAGCAACTGGAGACGTTCGTGTTGAAGGTGATGGTGATAAGTGGACACTCGATTCTTACTTTGCTCGTATGGATTATAACTTTGATGATCGCTACCTCGCTGGACTCACAATTCGTCGCGATGGTTCATCTCGGTTTGGTAGTAATAATAGTTACGGTAATTTTCCAGCTGCTTCAGCGGGATGGGTCATTAGCAACGAATCATTTTATGACTTCGAGTTTTTAAGCACCTTAAAAGTACGAGCTAGTTGGGGTAAAACGGGTAACCAAGAAATTCCTACAGATGCAACATATACAACGTATTTAAGTCGTTATGCAACACAGTCTTTATTCACTGATCAGCAAGATGAAGGCACCGCTTATGATATCGGCGGCGCTAATGGTGGCACCTTACCTTCAGGTTTTGTCAAAGCTCAAACAGGTAATGATGATTTAAAGTGGGAAACTTCAACGCAAAAAAATATTGGCATTGATTTTGGAATGCATTACGACACGATTTACGGCAGCATTGATTGGTTTGAAAAAACCACTGAAGATATCTTAACTCTTACCAACCCTATTGCGACGCTAGGTGAAGGCGCTCAGCAGTGGGTTAATGGTGGCACAATAGAAAACGCTGGTTTCGAATTTATAATTGGCTACGCAGATTACCTTTCATTCGATAGCCTAGATGATGATATTGATGTTGATATAAGCTTCAATGTTTCTTCCGCTAAAAATAAAGTTGTTTCCCTTCCAAAAGATGTTGTTAACTCCTTTGGCGGCAATGGCGCTGATAAGACAATTGTTGGTCATTCTATTAATTCAGTTTATGGCTACGTTGCCGACGGTTTATTTCAAAATCAAGGTGAAATCGATGCTCACGCTGTTCAATCAGGTGCTGGCTTAGGAAGAGTTCGTTGGCAGGATCTTGATGGCAATGGTGTTATTAATGAAAACGACCAAACATTTTTTGCCGATACCGATCCTGATTTTATCTATGGCATGAATATGAACTTCAAATACAAAAGCTGGGATTTCACTATGTTCTGGCAAGGTGTTAAAGGCGGTCAAATTCGAAATGGTTGGCGTGGATTCACAGACTTTACATCACTCAACATAGGTTCTAACTATGGCGATCGTGTTCTTAATGCTTGGTCAAGCAGCAATACTGATACCGATGTTCCTGCGTTAACTGCAATTGATAACAATGGTGAGGGTCGTCAATCAAGCTTATTTTGGGAAGAGGGTACCTATCTTAAATTGCGCAATTTATCTATAGGGTATACCCCCGATGAACAGTGGTTAAGTCACTACGGTATAAGTTCTGCACGAATTTATTTTCAGGGAAGTAACTTATTGACCATTACGCCATCAGGGACGTTAACTCAGGATCCTGAAACTCCGAACGGAACCTTCCCAAATCCTAAACGTTTCACGTTAGGCGTGAACCTCACTTTTTGATTTATTAAAACAAAAACGATACGAGCACTTATTATGAATAAAATAAAAACGCTATTTTCAGCAACTACATTTGCTCTTTTTTTAGCTTCGTGTGGTGGTTCTGATCTTGATGTTGCACCTTCAGGGGTATTGACCGAAGAACAAGTTTCTAACAGTAAAAATGTAGATGCGTTGATCATCGCAGCCTACTCATATCTAGGTAACGATCATTATACCGCGCCTAACTTTTTATGGCCTACGGGGAATTTACGCGCAGGAGACGCCCATAAAGGCGGTAATGGACCTGGTGATATTTTTGCTTATCATGCTTTGTCTTTATATCAGCCTGTAGTGCCTGATATGGAGTCATTCCCGCCAGATTTGATTGATTTGAACAACAAAAAATGGGTACGTAATTACACCGGTATTTCAAGAGTCAACTCAGCATTAGCGGTAATCGCAAATGCGCCAGATGCAATTGAAGACAGTGCTGCAAAACAATCCGAACTGCGGTTTATTCGCAGTATTTTCTACTTTGATTTAAAAATACATCATAAACATATCCCGTGGATTGATGAAACAATGACACAAGATCAGATACTTCTCACGACTAATAGTGATCTGAGCGATCAGGAGTTATGGGATAAAATTGCTGCTGATTTTGAGTTTGCTGCCAATCATTTACCGCAAACTCAAAAAGATGTCGGGCGAGCTTCAGCGTTATCTGCTAAGGCATATTTAGCTAAAACATTACTCTACCAGGCTTATGAGCAGAATGAGTTACATCAAGTTATCAATATTAATAAAGATAAACTTGTAAAAGTGGTCGCTCTTGTTAATGAAATTGAACAGGCGGGCGTATATGGCTTATTTGATGATTACGCGAATAACTTTTTGTTCGAAAGTGAAAATGGCAAAGAATCAGTATTCGCTATTCAGCGTTCTTTAAATGACGGTTCGCCAGATGGACGTGGAAGCTGGCCTAGTGCATTAAATGCCCCATTGGCTGGAGGCTTTGGTTGCTGTGGTTTCCATGTACCAACAGAAAATTTTGTCAATGCGTTTAAAACAGATCAACAAGGCTTACCGTTATTTGACACTTTTAACGATTTCAATTACGACAAGGTGACCGATGCAGTTGATCCTCGCCTAGATCATACTGTGGCGATGGAAGGTAAACCATTTAAATATGACGAGAATTTGATCCACGGCGGTGATAGTTGGGCTCGAGCTCCGGGGATATATGGCAACTTTACAGCGATGAAGGATCTTGAACACCCAGATTGTAGTTGTCGTGGTCAGAATGGACCATTTCCTATCTTTTCATTAAATACACCGCTCATTCGTTACGCTGATGTATTACTTTGGAAAGCAGAAGCGTTAATTGAGTTAGATCGGTATGACGAAGCATTGCCAATCATCAATCGCATTCGTGAGCGCGCTAAAAATAGCACCGGTAAATTACACAACGCCAGTATTTATAATATTGGCTCTTATACAAGTTTTGTTTCTAAAGAGCAAGCAAGAGAGGCATTGCGCTTTGAGCGACGTTTAGAATTAGGGCTTGAAGGACATCGCTTTTTTGACTTAGTGCGTTGGGGAATAGCGAAAGAAACGATTGATAGTTATTTAGCAATTGAAGCGTTACGCAAACCTTATTTGGCCGATGCTGTTTTCACTAAAGGTCGTGATGAGTATTTACCTATTCCGAATCAGCAAATGATTTTAAGTGGTGGGTTGTATACACAAAACCCAGGTTATTAATAGCGGTTGCTTGTATACACAAACTCAGGTGATTAATAGCGGTGGTTTGTATACACAAAACTCAGGTTACTAATTAATGGTGGGTTTCGGCCCACCTTTTAAATTTAACGTGTTAAGAGTGATTATGAAAAAAATTATTTACTGGTCAGCGACTGTTGCAGTTGCTGGATTTTTATTCGGTTTTGATACCGCGGTTATATCCGGTGCTGATAAACCTATTCAAGCATTATGGAATACGAGTTCGTTATTTCATGGTCTTTTTATTATGTCTTCGGCTTTATGGGGAACACTACTTGGTGCATTAACCGGTAATTACCCATGCGATAAGTGGGGGAGAAAACCGACATTGATTTTAGTCGGGGTGTTATTTTTTATTTCGGCACTTGGCTCTGCCATGGCTCCTGAAGTTTACAGCTTTGCTTTATTGCGATTTATTGGCGGTGTGGGAGTGGGGATTTCTTCAATTGTTGTACCTGCCTATATTTCTGAGATTGCGCCTGCTAAGTTCCGTGGCCGTTTGGTTGCGCTTTATCAGTTCCAAATTGTATTTGGTATCTTAGTCGCGTTTGTTTCTAATTTTTTAATTGCAGGTACATCCTCAATTGATTGGCGTTTAATGTTAGGTGTGGAGGCAATACCTGCCTTAGCTTATTTGTTAATGATCATTAAGGCACCTGAAAGCCCACGTTGGTTATTGCAAAAGAAAAATCAGAGAACCAAAGCGCGTTCCATTTTAGTTACCTTAGGTGAAGAAAATCCAGACCAAGTATTAAATGAAATTGAGCGCGACAAGTTACACAACAGTCAATCAAAGCTATTTGGTGGTAGTTACAATAAGGCCATATTATTTGCATTTTTATTTGCCGCATTTAATCAATTATCTGGCATTAACTTTATTATTTATTATGCCCCGCGTGTATTTGAACTTGCTGGTTTGGATGTAAATCAATCATTACTTTCAGGCGCAGGGATCGGTGTGGTTAACTTATGTTTTACCATGCTAGGTTTATCTTTGATTGATAAGTATGGTCGCCGTGCGCTGATGTATATAGGCTCAATTGGCTATGTTATTTCTCTTTCGGTGGTGGCATGGGCGTTTAGTACGGATTCTGGCGGCTTAACGGTTGTAGCGTTTGTATTTGTGTTTATTGCCGCTCATGCCATTGGCCAAGGTACCGTTATTTGGGTCTTCATTGCAGAAATATTTCCTAATAATGTACGTTCAAAAGGTCAGTCTTTGGGCTCCGGTACGCATTGGTTTTTTGCCGCAGCAATCACTTTACTTATGCCATTTTTCTTAGAGCGCTTTAGTGCCACTGAAGTATTCACTTTCTTTACGTTAATGATGTTAGGGCAGTTAATTTTTGTTGCGTGGTTTATGCCAGAAACAAAAGGACGGTCTTTAGAAGCAATTTCATTAGATACCAATAATAAGCATGGAGCATTAGATGCGAACCGTTAATTTAGTGTTAATTTCATCATTTTTGGCAGCATGTAGCATGACAAACCAAACTGAAAAAACTGCCCTTGAGGGTGTAGATAAACCTAGCAAAGAGGTGTTTCGTCCCGCTTTTCATTTTACCCCTAAAAAGCATTGGATGAATGATCCTAACGGTATGGTTTATTACCAAGGTGAATATCATCTGTTTTACCAGCATAATCCTGATTCATCTGTATGGGGGCCAATGCATTGGGGACATGCAATTAGTAAAGATATGATTCATTGGCAGCATCAAGACATTAAGCTGTTTCCTGATGAGCACGGTACTATCTTCTCCGGTAGTGCGGTGGTTGATTGGCAAAATAGTAGCGGCTTTGGCACTAAAGAAAATCCACCATTAGTGGCTATATTTACCTATCACGATGATAAAAAGGCTGCACTGGGGGCGATTGATTTTCAAACCCAAGGTATAGCATATAGCACCGATAAAGGCCGTACATGGAAAAAATACGCTAATAATCCGGTATTAAAAAACCCTGGGATCCGCGATTTTCGTGATCCTAAAGTAAGTTGGCATGAGGATACCCAGCAGTGGGTCATGGTATTGGCTCAAGATGATCATATTGGCTTTTACAGCTCAAAAGATTTAAAAACATGGCAATTTGAAAGTAACTTTGGCGCCGATTGGGGAAGTCACGCAGGTGTATGGGAGTGTCCAGACCTTATTCGCGTGCGTATTGAAGGCACAGATGAATATAAATATGTTTTATTAGTGAGTATCAACCCAGGCGCGCCAAATGGCGGCTCTGGTACACAATACTTTGTCGGCGATTTCGACGGTGAAAAATTTGTACTTGATAGTGATTATCAAAAAATGCTTACTGCAACGCCAGCCGTTTTCCCCCAAGGACTTGATTTTTCTAATTTCAAGAGTGGTTTAAAAAATTGGCAAGTATCTGGTGATGCATTCCATATAGTTAATGATCAACCATCAAATACGATTGCCAGTTCTTTTAAAGGTTCTGATAAGGCAATTGGCACATTAACCTCAACATCATTTGCGATCGATCATGATTTCATTAACTTCAAGATTGCAGGCGGAAAGCATCACAATAGTACCGCAATACAGTTGTTAGTTAATGGCGAGATTGTTAAAACCGCAAGCGGAAATAATACCGGTACTATGACAGAGCGTTCATGGAACGTGAGTCAATTAAAAGGCCAGCAAGCTTATATTAAAGTGGTCGATAATGAACGAGGTGATTGGGGGCATATAAAAATCGCTGATATTGTATTTTCTGATAATGCAGCAAATGAAAGATATGAACCTTCAATATGGTTAGACTACGGCACAGATAATTATGCAGGTGTCACTTTTTCTGATGTCAAAGACGGTAGACACTTATTTATGGGGTGGATGAGTAACTGGCAATACGCAAACCAAGTACCCACTGAAGTATGGCGCAGTGCAATGACGATTCCCAGAGAATTAACCTTATTGCAAACAGCAAGTGGCGTGCGTTTAGCATCTCAGCCTATTAAAGAACTCGATAGTTTACTGAGTAATACACAACAAAAGGCAAGCCTAACTGGTGCAAATAGCTATCAGTTAGATGAGCTTTTTACTGTTGAACCTGGGCAATTTAAGGTGAGCTTTAGTTTATCAAACGCTGAGCAAGTTACTGATATCGTGCTTAGCTCTTATATGGGCGAATACACTAAGCTGCAGCTAAACCCAGCTCAAGGGCAACTTGTACTTGATCGCAGACAATCAGGTTTAAAAGACTTTGAAGATGGTTTTGCATCTTTACAAACAGCCCCATTACAAAAGGGCCTTGAGTATTACGATGTTGAGATATGGGTAGATAAAGCGTCGGTAGAAGTGTTTGTAAATAAAGGGGTTAGCTCTATGACCTCGATTGTTTTTCCAACCTCTCCTTACAATAAAATACAAGTAAGTGCTGAGCAGCCTTTGTCGCTTAGTGACGTTAAGTTAAATAATATAGCAATAGAAAAATAACTTCCAAAATGACTCTATATTATTATAGAGTCATTAATCTTTCTCCAAGGCTATGCGATATATGAGTAGCAACTATCGACTCTTAAGTGTCATTTTGTTTGTTTATTTTATGGCATGGTCTTTTTCTTTTTCATTATTTCCTATTTGGCTTAGTCAAGAAGTAGGCCTCAATAGTGCTAAAGTCGGGATTATCTTTAGTATTAATTCCATCATGGCTTTACTCGTGATGCCTTGCTACGGCATTTTGCAAGATAAACTCGGTTTACAAAAAACACTGCTTTACTTCATTGCATTTTTCATCATGTTGATTGGCCCGTTTGTTAGTTATGTATACGCGCCACTACTACAAACGCAGTTTTATCTGGCTGCTATTTTAGGCGGTGCCGTTTTTTCATGTGCATTTTTAGCTGGAGTAGGGACGCTTGAAAGTTATATTGATAAACAAAGTCGCTCGACGAACTTTGAATTTGGTAAAGCTCGAATGTGGGGGTCACTGGGTTGGGCCATGGCAAGCTACTTTGCCGGTTTATCGTTTAATTTATCCCCTAGTTTAAATTATTGGTTATCAAGCATTGCGGCGGTTTGCTTAATAGGTTTTTTAGCCTTTGTTAAGGTCGCACAAAATCAGAGTGAAATAGCGCCTTCTCGAACTTTTACTCCTGTAAAACAGCTTAAAGCCTTTTTTAAAATCGCAGGACTGTGGCGGTTAAGTGTGTTTGTGATCGGTGTTAGTTGTATTTATGCGGTATTTGATCAGCAATTTGCTATTTATTACACCTCTTTTTTTGACACCCCAGAGCAAGGTCGAGAAATTTTTGGCTATTTAACTTCAGCGCAAGTTATCCTTGAAGCGGTCATTTTGTATTTAGCTGTAAAATGGGTGAATTATTTGGGCGTTAAAAATTCGTTGCTGTTAAGTGGTGTATTGATGGCGATACGAATATATTGCTCGGGGGTTGTTAGTGATCCTATCAGCATTAGTTTATTGAAATTGTTACACGCCATTGAATTACCGCTGATGCTGATTGCGTTATTTAAATATATAAATATGCATTTTGATGCTCGCTATTCAGCGATGATCTATATCATTGGTTTTCAATTTACTACGCAATTGGTGGCGTCAATGTTAGCCGTCGGGGTAGGCGTTGTATATGATCATGTAGGCTTTGCGTTAGCCTACCAGTATTTGGGTTTGGTTATCTGTGTGTTTATCGTATTATCGTTTTTTGCATTAAAGGCAGATGCTATTAAAACGAATTGCGAGCAATCAATTTAAACGGTAAGTGGTGGTGAACAATATCAGTGCGCTGCTCTATAAGATACTCCATTGCCCAACGCCCCATCGCATGATGTGGTAGTGCCATGGTGGTTAAATTTGGTTGTAATAATTCTGGAATACTGCCCCAATCATCAAAACTTGCAATACCAATGTCCTTACCAACTACCATTCCTTTATCATGTACAACAAAATAAATTTCCAGCGCCATGGGATCTTGCCCGCATATAATAGCATCAGGTTTAAACTCGTCTATCACTCGCGCCGCAGATTCTCTCGAGGTAGAAATATCACTACCATCGGCTTGACAAAAAATAACCGATTCAATGAGTAAATCATCGAGCGGTAAGCCGTGCTTTTTAAATGAATTTATAACGCCTTGTTTGCGACCTTTGGCAGCAATTATATGCTCATTTAAGTTTAAGAAAGCAATTCGGCGATAGCCTTTACGTATTAATGCATCGGTAATATCTTCACCGGCTTGTTGCTCATCAGGTACTACGCAAGGAAAGTTATTTGAAGCAGGGAAGCAGTTAGCTAAAATAGTTGGGATTTTTTTTAGTTCATCAGCGATTACAACTTGGCGATGATACATTGCTGAATAGATAACACCCTCTACGCGATACTCTAAAAGGCTTTCGATAGCTCTGTCTATACTCGCTTGGGTTTCGTTAACATTGAGGATCAACAGTTCTTTATTTTTCTGCCAAGCAATTTCTTGGGCACCACGAATAATATCGAAAGTATAAGGAACACTAAGCAGTTCATCAGCAATAATTGCGTAAATGTTTGATTTTTTACGTCGCGTTAAGCTTGCCGCACGATTAGGGCGATAATCTAATTCTTTTATTGCTTTAAGAACCTTCTCGCGGTTAATCTTTTTGACTGTTGGATCATTATTGACCACTCGCGATACTGTCTTGAATGAAACACCTGCGTGGACAGCCACTTGCTTAATTGTAACCATACTAGAATAAGACCCTCTCTGAGTCATTAGAGTATAACAGCTGATTAGATTTTATTTATGTGTTTTTATAATAGTTTTATTACAAATATAAGCAGTAACTATAAATCTTGGCTTACTGTAGCCAAATTTTTTATTGCTAAATCAGATGATTTTTGACCACAAACATCTGGAGAATATACAGCGTTATTGAGTAAGCAAAAAGGTAAACTTACTCAACAGACAAGCTTTAAATTGAAACCTTGGGAATATAGAGTGTATGTTCAGTGATATTAATAAGCTAAGCGAAAATTTTATACATTAAATAGTCACATAATGGTGCTCAAACGAGTGCTAATTATTATAGTTACTCGTTTGAGTGCCAATGTAATGAAGAAAATAAAGGAAAAGAGGTTTGAATTATCTATTACCGAAAATCTATACCTTAATTTTAGGGCAACAAAAACTTAAAAGCCGGCAGAAAAAGAATCCAAGGATCTCACTACTCTGTTTTATCCTTAAATTCGCACAGGTCTTCGATAATACAGGAGCCGCAACGGGGTTTTCTGGCTAAGCAAGTGTACCGTCCGTGAAGAATAAACCAATGATGAACATCCACTTTAAACTCATTCGGCACCACTTTAAGCATATTCAGTT
>NZ_JACJDX010000016.1:0-111251 GCF_014163775.1 Shewanella sp. SR43-8
ACAGAAGACAATTTCGAATAACTCAATACCTGTGAATGTCCACACAGATTTCTTGTTTAGATTGTTAAAGAACGTGATGTCGATTTTTCAGACATCGCCGTAAGACGCTAGGTCGTTGGCTTGGGCTGCGTATTCTACGCTTTCCCGTGTCGGCGTCAAGTGTTTTTTCAAACTTTCTTTTCGCCTTGAACTCAGTGTTTTGAACCACTTAACTCAACCCGGTAACCGCTTTCGCTGTCTGCCGTGTCAGTGGATGCGCATTATAGGCACCACAAGATTTTGTGCAAGGCCTTTTTTGAGGTTATTTGTTATTTTTGGCTTGTTTGCGGATAATTTAGCCTGACCAGCTAGTTTTTAAGCATTATACTGTCATAAACCATGAATATATAAGGATTGTTATGTCTACTAATGTAAGAACTTACCAAGGAATTCACCCCAATTTGGCTGATAACGTCTATGTTGATGAGTCTGCGGTACTTGTGGGCGATATAAAACTAGACCATGACGCAAGTGTTTGGCCATTAGTTGCCGCCCGTGGTGATGTGAATAAAATCCGCATTGGTAAACGCAGTAATGTTCAAGATGGGAGTATATTGCATGTCACGCGTAAATCGCCTTCTAATCCTGAAGGAAATCCCTTGATTATCGGTGACGATGTGACTATTGGTCATAAGGCAATGTTGCATGGCTGCAAGATTGGTCATCGTGTATTAATAGGAATGGGTGCGATCTTACTTGATGGGGCCATAGTAGAAGATGACGTGATTGTTGGAGCGGGTTCATTAGTACCACCCAATAAAGTTTTGCAGAGTGGTTATTTGTATGTTGGCAGTCCTTGTAAACAAGTCCGTCCTTTAACTGACGCAGAACGTGCCTTCTTGCCAATGTCTGCAGATAACTATGTTCGTTTAAAAAATGAATACTTAGTGGATTTACAGCAATAGAGAAACGCCATGTAAGCGATATAGATCTGTATGAAGTTGGTCTATATCGTTTTAAGTTTTGTCTAAATGAGTTATTCAACACATTTATATTATTGGCTTAACCACTATAGTGATGAACAAGATAGAGAGTTATTAACACATACAGTATGATTTATACTGCCATTATCGTACGAATGCTGATCACTAGGGTTAAATTAGTAGAGGCGACAACTTAACTTAATATAAAACTGACACGATGTTTAATCGTTAAGTCGTTTTAGCTATTTACAAACCAGGATGTTTGAAGTGAATACCAGAGGTCTGATTAATAATAAACACATCGCCTATGTCGATTTTACCAGTCATCTACTGTTGCTTGCAGTACCTTTATCACTATTTATTATTATCTTCACATTCGCCATACCTAATAATTCGTTCTTTTATCTATCTCTATTCCTTGTTTGTGGTGTTTACACACTGAGTTATGGCATCGCTTATCACATTCATAAACAGAATATTTTGCGGCTTTGGCAGCATTTAGAGCAAGTTATCCATATTAACGACACTACTTATGAGTTAGTTAATTTATCGAGCCAATACAATTCTGAAAATGCCTTCTTAGACGCCCTACTACAAAAAGCGGTTATTGCTATAGATGATGCCGAAATGGGCAGTATGATTTTGGTTGATAAGAACACCAGTAGATTACAATTTGAATCGGTTGTGGGTTTAGATTTAGAGGCTTTGCGAAAAATAAATTTTACTTTAGAGGAAACCTTTCAATTTCGGAGCACGAATGGGCGCTGTGATAAAGCCGTTGTGATTAACAATATGAAAAACATTAATGCTAAAAGTACTCTCACTAGCGATGATCAACATTCACTCTTACATGCTTCAACAAAGCCGATTTGCTCAACCTTATCGAGCCCTATACGTATTGACGGTAAACTTTATGGAATGATGAATTTAGACAGTAGCAAGATGGAAGCCTTTGGTGATTATGATATAAATCTGGTTAATATTCTTACGTCAGAAGCAGCTAACGCAATTTCACTGTATCAGAAGTCTAAAAAAATCGAAATCATGGCAGATTATGATGGACTAACTGAGCTATATAACCGGAAGAAATTTGATAGCGCGATTTTACAATGGCAACATGAGCCAGACTTAGTCAGCTACATTATTATTTTAGATATGGATAATTTAAAGCCGCTAAATGACCAACATGGACATCAGGCGGGTGACGATGCATTAAAAGCCTTTGCGCAATCATTAAAAAAGTTATGGCACTCTGAATTTTTGCTTGCTCGTTATGGTGGCGATGAATTTGTTGCATTATGCCGTGGTCCTATAGAAACCATTGAAAAACAAATCAGCCAACTGCAACAAGACTTAGCGGCTTTATCGCCGGGAATTCACTTTAGTTTCGGGATTGCGCAATTTGTTCAAGATTGGGCAAGCGCCTTTAAGCAAGCGGATAACAATATGTACATCCAGAAAGGTCTCAAAAAAAGGCCGGCTGCGGAAGATTGCGCAACTCACAAGATAAATCATACTCATTAGGCACATCAACACACCACTATAATCTCACCGCTGTCGTTAAAAGCTTCTTGTTCAATAAGACTTTCCGCTTTGTCTTCTAAATCAAAACGGTATTGCTCAAATAAACCGGCGGCATTATGTTGACTTACGTCTTGATGATCACAGAGCTTGCTGATAATACCGAAGCTAGCAAAACAGTTAATATTCATGCCCTGCAGCTGCGCAATGAACCTTACTTGATTCGTTTCAATAAACAGCTGATCGGAAAAAATTACGCTTTGATTCATTAATCAGCTACCTTTTGCATCATTGATTCTCGTAGTTGTCGCATAACTGAAGCGGTTTCAGGAACGACACCACGCCATAGGCTAAAACTCTTTGCAGCTTGGCCGACTAACATACCTAAACCATCAGCAGTTTTATGGGCATGTAGATCTTGAGCCCACTGGTTAAATACAGTGGTTTGGCGGCTATAAGTCATGTCATAACAATCAGTGGTTTCATCAACAATAACACTCGGAAGAGCAATTAACTGCCCCGATAAACCGGCTGAAGTTGAATTAATCACTAAATCAAATGGAGATTTGAGGTCATCGATGGGTTTAGCAAAAAAATTACCGTATTCATTAAATAAACTTTGAAGCTGCACTGCTTTTTCGTGGGTCCGGTTACAAATAACGAGCTGAGCCACATTGTGCTGTAAAATAGGTAAAATGCAGCCTCTTGCCGCGCCACCAGCACCCACCAGTAACACTCGTTTACCTTTTAAGGAGCCAAACAGCATTTCGAGGTCATTAACCAAACCAATGCCGTCAGTATTATCACCACCAATTCTGCCATCGGGCAAATTAAACAAGGTATTGACTGCGCCCGCGAGTTTAGCCATCTCACTGAGCTCGTCGCACATGGCAAACGCCTGCTCTTTAAAAGGCGCAGTAACATTGGCACCTTTTCCACCATCGGCAAAGAATGCCGTTAACCAAGAGTCAAATTGATCGACCGGCGCGAGAATAGCTTCATAGCTTAAGTCTTGCTGAGTTTGCTTGGCAAACTCAGTATGTATAAATGGTGACTTACTTTGGGCTATTGGGTTACCAAATACAGCATACTTATCTGTCATTCGCTTTGTCTCTTCATTAACGATTTAGGGAAACGTCCCACGTAAATCGTGAGATGCTATCGGCTATAGGCTTCAGGCATTGCCGTTTTTTGTAAATAGCGATCACGGAGCTTGTCTTGACGACTGTCTGTGCTTTGCTCCTCTCCTGCAATCCACATCTTTTGCACCTTACTGCTAAACTCGAACGGATCGCCGCTCCATAACACTAAATCTGCAGACTTGCCGACCGCAATCCGCCCAGAGTCTAAATGAAAAATATCCGCCACATTTGCCGTCACAGCAGCAAGGGCATCATCATAATTCATCCCGTTAGCAACCGCATTACCAGCACTAAAACGTAGTGCGTAAATACCATGACTATCACCAGGTAATGCAATGGCTACTTTGACACCCGCGTTTGCCAGTTTACCTGCATTTTCGAGAGAATTATGCAATGCATCGAAACTTTCTGGTAAGTTACGCATGCTATCAATAACCACGGGAATGTTGGCTTGCGCTAGCTTATCAGCCACTAATACAGCATCTGCAGCATTGACCAGGATAAGATCTATGCCTAAGTCTTGTTTAAGTTTAATTAAATGCAAAATATCGCTGGCACGGTCGACGTCAATAATTAATGGTTTTTCACCCGCGAGTACCGCGTGAATAATCTCATCTTCACGACTTGGCACTTCGCTATCATCTTCAGCAGTTTTTTTCGTTTTACTCTTTTTGGCTTGCGCTTTTTTAGCATCTTCAAGTTTATGGATCAATTGCTGCATTCCTGCTGCACGAGAGCCTTCTTCTTTAGCACCTAATGCAACAACTAATCCGGTGTTAGCGGCCAGTATACTGTCCCAATCACCACTTAAGTCTACGGTAAATGTTTGTCCTGCAAAAATGCCTTCGCCACCGCCTGATGACACTACATTACGAGTTATCCCGCCTTTGCGAGCAAATGGCACTGTAGATGCCTTGGGGTTGTAAGCTAAACTAGGATCGAAAACAACATCGGCTTCTTTTTCGTAAGCATCACGTGAAGATGCTACCGCACCAATTTCCACTAAGCCCAAATCATTCATGCTAGCAATAAAACCAGGTGTTAAAATTGCACCCTTGGCATCGATAATGGTGTCAGCAGTCGGTAATAGAGGATTAATAGCCACAATTTTACCGTCTTCAATCACAACCGAAGCATCTTTTAATACACCTTGTTCGGTGGCGGTATGCATGGTGGCATGAATAATGGCAATAGTTTCAGCCTTAACAGCGCTAGTCACTAAAGCAAGACTCATTGATAAACTCAAAGCAAGCGCAGATTTGTTAAATAATGTCATTGTCTTGCTCCTTATTCCTGACCTAACATAAAGTCACTTTGTGCCTGATAGGCAGGGTCTTGGCGGTCATACACTTTTGCACCATCAATAAATACCTGTTCAGCTTGAGCGTATACGCTAAACGGATTGGTATTCCATACAACCACATCTGCATTTTTACCCTTTTCGAGTGAACCAGTCTTATCGCTAATACCCAATGATTTTGCTGCGTTAGCAGTAATCCAGCCAATCACGTGCTCAGCTTTTAAGTTAAAGCCGTTAGCATTTGCGTTATGCATGATTTTTGCTGTTTCTTGATTAAGACGCTGTATGGTTACGCCAGAGTCTGAGTGCACGACAGCACAAGAGTTTTTAACCGCATCGACCATAGCAACATTTTCAAGCACCATGTCGTATGCTTCGAGTTTAAAGCCCCACCAATCTGGCCACATAGCAGCACAATTACCATTCTCAGCAAGTAAATCGGCAATTTTATAAGCTTCTACAGCATGATGGAATGTACCGGCGTGATAACCGAACTCCTTACCTAGGTCGATCATCATTGCCATTTCTTCAGCTTTGTAACAATGGTTGTGAATTAAAATATCACCTTCAAGCACACCTTTTAGAGTGTCTTTCATTAAGTCGCGCTCTGGTGCTACAGGGTTCTTACCTGCGGCATAGTCAGCATCATATTTATCCCAAGCACGTTTGTATTCTGTTGCTTGAATAAACGCTGTACGGTACCCCGCCATATTACCCATACGAGTCATAGGTAATTCGTTACGGCTACCATATAAAGATTTAGGATTTTCACCACAGGCCATTTTCAATCCATAAGGCGCGGCTGGAAACTTCATCGCTTGCATGGTTGTCGCGGGAACATTTTTGAGTGTCACCCCACGGCCCCCAATTAGGTTAGCCGAACCCGGTAAAATTTGTAGCGTAGTGATACCACCTTCTCGGGCACGATTAAACCCAGGGTCTTGTGGCCATACACTATGCTCTGCCCATACCTCAGCGGTTACTGGGTTGGTCATTTCGTTGCCATCATTGTGTGACTCAGCATTCGGGCTTGGATACACGCCTAAATGTGAATGGACATCAATAATACCTGGAGTAATCCACTTACCCTTAGCATCGATTACCACGGCACCTGCAGCGGATAGCTGTTGACCAACAGCACTAATTTTGCCGTCTTTTATCAATACATCAGCATCATCAATACGCTCACCAGTACCGGTTAATACAATGGCATTTTTAAGCAGTGTGGTTGAATTAGGCAATATTTGATAAGTACTAGGATACGGATTGGTATTGATTGTGATTTTAGGGTCTTGTTGTGCTGGGCTACAACCTACAATTACAGTTGATAGCGCTACAGCAACCAATGAAGGCATTACTTTTGCCATTTGGCTCTCCTTTTTATTTTTCACCCAATCTAACCAAGTTAACAGCTGAAATACAGCCTAATCGTTAAATAATTGGTATCAAAACGTTAACAAAAAAATAATCCATCGATGGTAATGATTTCGATATAATAACTTCGACACCCCTAATAACTGACAATATGAACTGGTTACGTAAATTATTCACTAAACAGCAAAACGTTGATGACAGAGATACCACACAGTCAAATGCCTACGACCTTATTGGTGGCGACAAGGTGATCCGTGCGATTGCCCATGACTTTTATCAACAAATGCAAACACGTCCTGAAACCCAAGCACTATTAGCGATGCATCGCTCGCCAATACAATCGTCTGAACAAAAACTGTATGAGTTCTTAAGTGGTTGGTTGGGTGGTCCGCAACTTTATCAGCAAAAACATGGTCACCCGGCATTGCGAGCAAGGCACATGCCCTTCGCGATTGATGAATCGATGCGTGATCAGTGGTTAATTTGTATGCGTGCTGCGATCACCAACGCAATAAAAAAGCCTGAACATCAACAAGTGATTATTCAGGCTATTTCGACTTTAGCAGACAATATGCGTAACCGATGACTCATTAGTGCGACATGGCAAGTATTAAGTTTGGACTAACCAATCTTGAGGTTTTAGGTAGATGTCATACAGTTCTGCTTCTGGGCTCCCTTGTTCAGGAGTAAATGCATATTCCCAACGCACCAATGGCGGCATCGACATTAAAATAGATTCAGTCCGACCGCCTGTTTGTAGACCAAATAAGGTGCCACGATCATAGACCAAGTTAAACTCAACATAGCGACCACGGCGATAAAGCTGGAACTGGCGTTCGTCATCGCCATATTCTAACTCTTTGTTGCGTTCGACTATCGGCGCATAAGCGTCAATAAAGCCGTTGCCTACCGCTTGCATAAACTCAAAGCTTCGCTCAAAACCTGGTTCGTTAAGATCATCAAAAAACAATCCACCGACACCACGGGTTTCATTACGATGCGGTAAGAAGAAGTACTCATCACACCATTTTTTGTACTTTGGATAAACATCTTCACCAAATGGATCGCAAATATCTTTAGCCGTTTGATGCCAACTAACCACATCTTCTTTAAATGGATAGTAAGGGGTTAAATCAAACCCACCACCAAACCACCACACAGGATCAGCGCCCTCTTTACTGGCAATAAAAAAACGCACGTTAGCATGAGTCGTCGGTATATAAGGATTATTAGGGTGAATAACCAATGAAACCCCCATAGCTTCAAAACTGCGGCCAGCTAACTCTGGACGATGAGCAGTGGCCGATGCGGGCATAGCCGCCCCCATCACATGGGAAAAGTTAACGCCGGCTTGCTCAAACACTTGGCCTTGAGTTAATACTCGGCTCGTGCCGCCACCACCTTCTTCACGTTCCCATGAATCGGCTTTGAAGCTGGCTTTACCATCGAGTTGCTCTAAACGCTGACAAATATTTTGCTGTAATGCTAACAAAAAGGATTTTACTTTTTGCACGTCGGGTACTTGAGAACGGTTGTTTGACATAGTATTAGCTTCCACTGCGAATAATTTTACCACTGCGGGCATCAATAATGGTTGATGGCTGACGCTGTTCGCCCAGCTTACCTAAAATCAATGCATCAATTTTATCACTAAAATCTGTGATGATATTTTGTGCATCGACGACCGGTGGCTCACCGGCTAAATTGGCGCTTGTCGATACTAAGGGCTTATTAAGGGTGTTACATAACTCTCGCACCACAGGATGTGCTGATATGCGCACAGCTATCGAATCAAATTCACCGCAGAGTAATTTAGATACATGCGGTTTTATTGGCATCACAAAAGTGAAGGGCCCTGGCCACTTTGATTGGGCAAACTGCAACTGCTGCTCCGTTAGCTGAGTCAAATCAAGATAAGGTAGAAGTTGCTCAAATGAACTGGCGACCAAGATTAAGCCTTTCTGCCAAGGACGTTGCTTTACGGCCAATAACTTTTCGATAGCACTGTCGTTATCAGGATCACAGCCTAAACCAAATACCGCTTCAGTAGGATAAGCAATAACTCCACCTTGATTGATAACGGAGACGACAGCAGCTGGCTGCAATTGCAACATGGAATTTCCTCGCATCATTTTAATGGTGTAAGCGAAAAACTATAAAGCTCGCTTATATTTACAGGATTTTTGCGGACATTCAACTCGACTACCCGCAGCACCTTTACGTTCAACTAAAATCCCGAAGCCACAATCAGGACAAGCTTCATTGTAGGGAGGATAGTTTACGATAAACTTACATTTTGGATAGGCACTGCAAGCAAAAAAAGTCTTACCATAACGACTCGTACGAGATTCAAGGTGACCTTTAGCACACAGAGGACAAGTCAATTTTTCGGCTTGATGAGAATGATCGTGCTTCTCAATATGAGTACATTCAGGGTAGTGAGTGCAACCGATAAAAATACCAAACCGACCAGATTTAACCGCAAGCTCATGACCACACTGCGGACACTGCGACCCACTAATAACTTGAGTCTCTAACGACTCATGTTGCACTAATGGGCGAGTATAATCGCAACTGGGATAATTATTACAGCCGACAAAACTGCCATGCTTACTGTGCTTAACCGACAGTTCAGATCCACAAACAGGACAAAGTTCAAACTCTTTCTCCAGTGCATGCTCGTGGGCAGTAAACAACTGCTGATCAATTTTCGACATCGTGCTCTCAATGAATGATATTGTGAAGATCTAAAAAAGGAGGCTAAGCCTCCTTTGTGTTATGAGTGTAAGCGCCCTTCTGGCTGCTCAAAGATTAAATCTTCCATTTGCTCGTAGGCGGACTCATTTCCAGGGACATTAAATAGTACCATTAATACCACCCATTTGAGATCTTCTAACACTAAAGCGGGTTCGTCTAACTCCATGACACGGTCAATAACCATTTCACGAGTTTCAACACTGAGTACTTGGATCTGCTCTAAAAACAGTAAAAAACCACGACACTCAACATCTAACTTGTCCATTTCCGCTTTAGTATAAATACGGAATGAATGTTGGGCGTGATTACATAAATACGGTTTATCACTTTCTTGAAGATCGGCAAGATGCTCTAACCAAGAAAGTGCTTTTATAATATCAACTTGATGAAACCCTGCACGGGTTAACTCTTTCGTGAGTTCATCTTCATCAACTAATAGCTCAATTTCACTATGAACATAATTTTCAAATAAATACATGAGGATATCGAACATGGCTAACTCCTCTTTAGTCTGACGTAACCACCGGGCACTGCTGCAACCCACCCTTGTAACTCAAGTTCAAGCATTTGTATTAACACCAGATCTATTGGTTTTCCACTATCCTCAACCACGGCATCGACTGCAGTTGTTTCATAACCTACACTAGCTAACAGCGGATGAAATGGCAAATCACAAATAGCATTATCCTGTATATGGTACCGTAGATGCAATTGTTCAAGGTGATAATCGGATAAACAGCTTAATTCTTCTATTATATCGGCAGCAGACTCGACAAGTTTTGCCCCATTTTTAATTAAATCATGACAACCTTGGCTATAGCCGCCTAATACTGATCCTGGTACAGCAAACACTTCACGATTTTGCTCCATTGCCAGCCGAGCACTAATTAACGAACCACTTTTACGACTAGCCTCCACCACAACAGTGCCCAAACTTAAACCACTAACAATACGATTACGCCGAGGAAAATTCCCCGCAAAGGGCCCTATATCAGGCCAATATTCACTGATCACACAACCAGTATTGATAATGTCTTGATACAAATTTAGATGACGCTTTGGGTATATACACTCTACCCCACAACCCAGTACAGCCATGGTCGTTCCATTAACCGCTAAAGTCGCTTTATGAGCTGCACCATCAATACCCGTCGCCATACCACTGGTAATGGCAAACCCTTGGCTCGCTAAATGACGAGCCAGATCTGCGGCCATATCTAATCCACCCCGGGAGGCATTTCGACTACCAACAATAGCGACACTAGGTAATACCAGCGATTCTATTGACCCTTTAACAAATAATACCTGTGGAGGATCGCTAATTTGTGCAAGCAATGGAGGGTAAAGCGGATCAGAGAGGGTCACAATATAGTGATTAGGCTGTGAATCAAGCCAGGTTAAAGCTTGTTCTACCTTGTTAAAGTCAATATGGCATTTAGCCAACAAGCTTGCTGGTAGCGGCAAAGCCTGTGGTTCAAATTCAAGACGTTGGCGAATTTCTTCAACGTCCATTTGAGTTAATAATTGTTGAACCCGAGCCGGTCCTAGCCCAGATACTGCACAAACAACTAACCAGTCAACCAACTTATCTGAAATTATTCACCTTTTATGGTCAGTGGGTCAGGTTTCATCAGTTTATCGCCAACGCGAACAGGACGATCATTAAACATAATCAAGCCTAAGCTAGTCTTATCAAAAACTTTAAAAATCATCAAATTACCATGAAAAACATCCGGCATTTTATACTCAATATCGTCTGAGAAATTCGCCAATAATTTATCGTAAGAAGAGCGGTCAATGGGGCGAACAGGATTGCCATCATTATCAATAATAATGTTTTCGCCATCACGATACATTGAAAAAACATGCCCAGTCTCAACGCCATCATCGGCGCCACGATCAAGGTAAACGACATCTAACTTACCGGCTTCACGAATGTTACCTATAGTACCGATAATTGAAGTAGCAACATTTAAGTCCGCCGCCTTCGGAATGAAATAAGCCGACATTAACGCTTCATCTTCCACTGGCGCAACATGATAGCCACCTTTAGTCTCGCGTAAACTGCTGAGTAATTTAACTTTTGAAACTGCGCCAGACTCAATGACCCGCCCGCTAGAAGCCAAAATAATTTCTTGGCCTAATAATTCACCACTATCAGCAGCAAAAAACTCACGACCCGTTTGGTACATTGCAACCTTTAGGCCTTGCTCCAGCTGCGCGTTAACATAAACAATATCATCCACCACATGATGAATTGATGGGCTTTCACCGCTCATTACAATTGGTAATCCTGATAACCAAGTCGGATCTACCACTCTATTTTGTACCAAATAAGGTTTAATTAATGCCAGATCAACCGCCGGGATCGGGCCATCCTTAGACTCTACACGGCCTTCAGGACTTTTTTTAACATGTTGCTTAACCACTAAACGAGGCTGACCATCGATAAAGACTAATGTCAGTCTATCGCCTGGATAAATAAGATGTGGGTTGGCAATTTGCGGATTAACTCCCCACAATTTAGGCCAACGCCAAGGATCATTTAAAAAATATCCGGAGATATCCCACAATGTATCGCCTTTTTTAACGACATACGTGTCAGGATGCCCCGCCTTTAAAGTTAATGTATCAGCGTGGGCCACAAAAATATTTAATGATAAAAAAGCAAGTAAAAGTAAGCGTTTCATGGTGCGGTCCATGTTGTTTAGCTCTTTATTAGAGCTTTTTACTGTTATTGAAAGGCGGTAAGGATTAAAATTACCCTTATCGCAATAGCCAGTATAGCTAACTGGCTGAAATTTGACAGACTTGTTAAGAGTTTATATATGCCATTACTTAATGTTTTACGCTTTCCAGATGAACGTTTACGCACTATTGCTCAGCCTGTAACGGATTTCGGTCCAGAGCTACAGACACAAATAGATAACATGCTAGAAACAATGTACCAAGAAAAAGGAATTGGTCTGGCAGCAACTCAAGTGGATTTTCATCAGCAACTGATTGTGATGGATCTACAAGATGATGTTGAACGACCGACTATTTTTATTAATCCACAAATTGTCGCGAGCAGCGGTGACTTGGCCAATGAAGAAGGTTGCTTATCGGTACCGGGGATTTACGCTAAAGTTGATCGCGCCGAGTTTGTCACCTTAAAAGCACTAGATCGTCACGGTAAAGAGTTTACCGTTGAAGCTGATGAGTTGTTTGCTATTTGTATTCAACATGAAATGGATCACTTAAAAGGTAAGTTATTTGTCGATTATTTATCGCCATTGAAACGCCAACGCATTAAAACTAAGCTTGAAAAAGAAGCTCGTTTAGATGCTAGAGAAGCATAGGAATAAATTTGAAACCGTTAAAAATTATCTTTGCCGGTACTCCGGATTTCGCGGCTGGCCATTTACAGGCACTCATAGACTCAGAACATGAGGTGATTGCAGCTTATACCCAACCCGACAGACCTGCTGGGCGAGGTAAGAAACTCACAGCAAGCCCAGTAAAAGATTTGGCGTTAAAAAATGGAATCACCGTATTCCAACCCAGCTCATTGCGAAATGAAGAGGCGCAAGCAGAATTAGCCAGCCTTAACGCAGATATCATGGTGGTGGTTGCTTACGGATTGATTTTACCAAAGATAGTACTTGATACCCCGCGCTTAGGCTGTATCAATGTTCACGGTTCAATTTTACCGCGCTGGCGCGGAGCGGCACCAATCCAACGGGCATTGTGGGCTGGTGATACACAAACCGGTGTCACCATTATGCAGATGGATATTGGCCTAGACACTGGTGATATGCTGCTCAAAACGCATTTACCGATCGAAGATACCGATACCTCAGCCAGCCTTTATGAAAAACTCGCCGAGCAAGGGCCAAAAGCCTTAGTACAGGCACTGTTTGGTTTAAGTGAAGGTAGCCTAAAAGCAGAAAAACAAGATGAAACATTGGCTAACTATGCTGAAAAGTTGTCAAAAGAAGAAGCGCGTCTTGATTGGCACAAAAGTGCTAAGCAATTATGGCAAGAAATTCGTGCATTTAATCCTTGGCCAGTAAGCTACTTTGATCATCAACAAAGTAGCATAAAAGTGTGGCAGGCAGATTACTCTGATGACAAATGCACCGAATCTCCAGGAACGATTATTGCGGCAACTAAACAAGGGATTGAGGTTGCCACGGCAGATGGTAAGTTAATCATTAAAACCATGCAGCTGCCTAATAAAAAGCCGCTTGATGTGGCCGATATTCTCAATGCTCGTGGTGATTGGTTTACTGCTGGTATATGTATAAACCAAGAGGCCAACTAGCATGAATGTGCGCGCATTAGCAGCCAAAACGATTTATGAAGTACTTGAAAAAGGTATCTCATTATCGGTCGCACTACCCGATCAGCAACAACACCTCGACAATGGCAAAGACAAAGCCTTACTGGCAGAATTATGTTATGGCGTAATGCGCCAATTACCCCAGTTAGATAAATGTGTAAGTGACTGTTTGGCAAAGCCCTTTAAAGGTAAACAACGTATATTGCATCAATTGTTGATTGTCGGTTGTTACCAGCTTTACTTTACTCGTATACCGGCACATGCGGCGATTTCTGAAACGGCAGAAGCCTGCAGACAGCTTCGTTTTGATGGTTTAGTAAAAGTAGTCAATGGTGTATTGCGGACCATTCAGCGTCAAGACGCCGAACTAAATACTGACTCAGACACCTTACGCTTTAACACTCCTGCTTGGTTTATTAAACGCTTACAACAAGCTTATCCTGACAAATGGCAACATATTATTGAGCAGAGCCACCAGCGTCCACCAATGTGGCTGCGCAATAATCAGCAGTTACAAACACGTGACACTTATTTAGCGGCATTAGCTCAATACGATATTCCAGCTCAAGCAGGCCCAAGCCAAGATGCTATATTGCTTGATGCTGCAAAAGATGTGGCTGCACTACCTGATTTTATGGAAGGTGCCGCATCAGTACAAGATGGCGCCGCACAATGGGCAGCAACCTTACTGGCACCGAAAGCTGATGAACTTGTTTTAGATGCTTGCGCCGCACCAGGTGGCAAAAGTTGCCACTTGCTAGAGCTCGCTCCCAATATCAATTTAGTTGCAGTCGACTTTGATCAAAAACGCCTTGCTCGAGTACAACAAAATCTGGACAGGTTGCATTTAAAAGCGCAACTTATTCACGGCGATGCCGCGGATATCCCATCGTGGTGGCAAGGACAGCAATTTGATCGAATATTACTTGATGCACCTTGCTCTGCTACTGGGGTTATTCGTCGTCACCCAGACATAAAGTGGTTACGAAAAAATAGCGACATTGAAGAATTAGCGAATTTACAAAAACAGATATTAGATCATTGCTGGCAATGGCTTAAACCTGGTGGCACATTGTTGTATGCAACCTGCTCTATTTTACCGCAGGAAAATAGCCAACAAGTTGAACAATTCCTAGAACGAACAGCGGATGCGAGTCTAATACCGATAGAGCAACAAACTCAGCTCGATGACATCGGTTGGCAAATTTTGCCAGGACAAGACAATATGGACGGCTTTTATTACGCGCGCCTAGTTAAAGCAATTTAAGGATGTACCTCAAGCCATGAAAATTATTATTTTAGGGGCTGGGCAAGTTGGCGGCACACTCGCTGAGAACTTGGTCGGTGAAAATAACGACATCACACTCGTCGACAGTGATCGAGCTCGACTCAGACTGTTGCAAGATAAATTTGATTTACGTGTTGTTGTCGGTCATGGCGCCCATCCTAATATTTTAAAAGAGGCAGGCGCAGAAGACGCAGACATGCTCATTGCGGTGACTAACAGTGACGAATGCAACATGGCAGCCTGCCAAATCGCTTATAGCCTATTTGGTACCCCCACAAAGATTGCTCGTATTCGCTCAGAAGCGTATTTGGAACTACAAGATAAACTGTTTATTAACAGCGAAATTAAGAGTGGCGATGCTAAGCCTCGTGGCGGTTTTATTATAGATCAACTCATCGCACCCGAGCAGTTAGTAACTACTTACATACAAAGATTAGTTGAGTATCCAGGCGCCCTTCAAGTACTTGAATTCGCAAAAGGAAAGCTCAGCCTGGTAGCAGTTAAAGCCTATTATGGTGGTCCACTGGTGGGTAATGCACTTGCGACACTTCGCGAACATATGCCCAATATTGATACCCGGGTTGCCGCTATTTTTAGACAAGGCCGTCCCATCATGCCGCGAGGCACCACGATTATTGAAGCCGATGATGAAGTCTTTTTCGTCGCCGATAGTCGCCATATTCGTGCCGTGATGAGTGAAATGCAAAAGCTGGATAATTCGTACCGCAATATCATGATTGCCGGTGGCGGTAATATTGGTTTTGGTCTGGCCCAAAAGCTGCAACGTACTCATTCAGTTAAATTGATTGAGCACCGTCAAGAGCGTGCTGAGTTACTGTCGGAAAAACTCGAAAAAACCACAGTGTTTTGTGGTGATGCTTCTGACCAAGAATTATTACTAGAAGAAAATATCGATCAAACTGATGTATTTATTGCGGTCACCAATGACGACGAAGCCAATATTATGTCGGCTTTACTAGCCAAACGTATGGGCGCTAAAAAAGTCATGGTGCTAATCCAACGTGAAGCCTATGTCGATATTGTCCAAGAAGCGAATATTGATATTGCGATATCGCCCCAGCAAGCGACAATTTCAGCGCTGTTAACTCATATTCGTCAAGGTGATATCTGTAATGTGTATTCGTTGCGCCGTGGCGCAGCAGAAGCCATTGAAGCGATTGCCCATGGAGACTCAAGCACATCAAAAGTGGTGGGGAAAAAGATTGGCGACATTAAATTACCACCGGGAACCACCATTGGTGCAATCGTCCGTAATGATGAAGTATTAATGGGCCACGATAAAACCGTGATTGAGCAGGGTGACCATGTCATCTTATTCTTAGTAAATAAGAAGTTCATTGGTGACGTCGAAAAACTATTCCAACCTAGTGCTTTTTTCTTTTAGTTATTATGTTTAACGCCAAACAAATCATTTTTATCCTCGGTATTTTCCTCTCAATACTAACCGGATTTATGTTCGTCCCCATGGCTTTTGCACTATTTTATGGTGAAGAGACTATTGGCGACTTTATGATATCCGGTTTATGTAGCGGATTTATCGCTATTTTGTGCATTCAAAATGGTCGAAACCATCATTTTAATCTCAATATCCGCGACATGTTCATGCTGACGAGTATTACTTGGTTTGTAGTGAGTTTATTTGCCGCACTGCCCTTCACTCTTTATCACGGTATCAATTATACCGACGCGTTCTTTGAGACTATGTCTGGCATTACCACTACAGGCTCGACAGTCATGTCGGGCTTAGACAGCATGGACCGTAGCATTCTAGTATGGCGTTCATTACTACAATGGTTAGGTGGCATTGGGTTTATTGTTATGGCAGTAGCAATTTTGCCGTTTCTCAATGTTGGGGGAATGCGCTTATTTAGAACGGAGTCATCTGACTGGAGCGACAAAACCATTCCTCGCACCCAGCATATGGCTAAACACTTGTTTCTTATTTATGTCGTCCTAACACTGCTGTGTACTGTGTCTTATCATATGGCTGGCATGAGTTGGTTTGATGCTATTAATCATGCCATGACAACATTATCAACTGGTGGATATTCAACGTCAGATAGCTCAATGGCAGCCTTTTCGCATTCAGCACATTGGGTAGGAATTGTGTTTATGTTAGCGGGTGGATTACCGCTATTAATGTTTGTACAAACCATACAGCAACGCAGTGTACGCTTATGGAACGACCAACAAGTCATAGGGTTTTTACGCTTTGTATTACTGGTGTCGTTTTCACTCGCTTTTTGGCTATGGCGAGAACAAGATATAGCGTTTATCGATGCATTAAGATTAGCCAGTTTTAATGTCACTTCAGTGATTACCACCACAGGTTATGGCTTAACTGATTATCAATCATGGGGCGCTGTGGCCAGTGTAGTATTTTTATTTTTAATGTTTATTGGCAGTTGTTCCGGCTCGACATCTGGTGGGATAAAAATATTTCGTTTTCAAATCGCATTCTCCATTATGCGTCAACAAATTAAGCAACAATTCCACCCTAATGGTGTGTTTAAAGACAAATATAATGGCCATCGCATTAATGATGATATTGTCCGCTCAATCATGGCATTTTTTATGCTGATGGTTATCGTCATATTAATGCTGTCAATTACTTTAGTGCTCACAGGCTTAGACCCAATGACGAGCTTTACTGGCGCGATAACGGCTGTGACCAACGTAGGGCCAGGCCTTGGGCCAATTATTGGCCCTGCAGGTAACTTTGCCCCGCTGCCAGATGTCGCAAAATGGGCATTAGCAATAGGTATGTTATTAGGGCGCTTGGAAATACTCACTGTTGCGGTATTGTTTCACCCTAAATTTTGGCGTTTTTAGGTTCCTTAAGCAACCACTGCCGCAGCAGATGCTAAATGGCGAATGTGATCAGCATAGACTTTCACATCCTCCCAGTCGGTATAATCGATAATGGCACTGGGATCTGTAGGTCCATCGGTCATTTTCATAATAAGACGGATCATCAAGCTGTCATACCAAGGCCAGGATGGGTAATCGACTTTACCGGCAATAATTTTGACATCTTGTGGTTTCCACGGCGATAAAGTTAAAAACTTCTGTAGGTATTTATTGTTCTCAGGGATACGTTTTTCAGGTTTGCGAGCCACCACATTAACGCAAAAAAAACTATTGGGAAGTTGCGATAAATGTTGCTGATTTATACGTACAAACTCAAATACCGATTTATGATAAGAACCATAAAGTACACAAGCACCTAAGGCCACAGCTTGATATTTAGACCACTCAATTGGGATCTTATCGTTAAGATTCACCACATCACAATGATCGCCTTTAGATTGAATTTGCTCTGCAATTGCACGGCTAATGTGTGCGGTGTGGCCACCTCGAGAATAATACAACACTAAAATATTGGCCATTTTGCGGCTCTCATTACTGATTAATTTGCCTCAGTTTGGCAAGAAAAGCTTTTTAAAACCTCTGTAATGATCACAAATTAGAAATAGCTCATATATTTAATAGTTAAAATTGAGATCTCGATGATGCGGAAGTATGATGTTAAATAAACACGGCTGTATCCAAACTAGCTGGTCATTAAAAGTCATATAAGGACTCTCATGAAGCAAGATATCGATGTCGCAACAATGCTTAATAATGCAGAAACGGCAGCACAATGGCTCAAAGCCATTGCGAATCCTTACCGCTTAATGATTTTATGTTTACTGCTAGAAAATGAGTTAAGTGTTACAGAGTTAAATGAAACTGTCCCGCTGAGCCAATCTGCCTTGTCACAGCATTTGGCGGTACTGCGAACTCAAGATTTGGTCAACACACGTAAGAGTTCACAAGTCGTTTATTACACACTTAAGAATGAACAAGTTACCGAGGTTATTTCTATTCTACATCGACGCTACTGCGTTTAAAGACTGTGAGGGTTAACCACTATCTAGTTTACACAACATAGGTATTTAAACCATATCGAGCGTTAATAGCGCGTATCATTAGACACGCTATTAATGCTATGAGATTATTTTTGCGCAGCTATCTTTTTAGCATAATCATCCACTTTACCCCAATCAGTAAACTCGAACGTCCCCTTAGTATCAGTCGGTCCTTTGGTCATCCACATGATAAATCGAATCATAAATTTATCGAAGAAACGATAACGAGGATAATCAATTTTACCGGCAAATACCCCTAGCAGCTGAGGCTGCCAAGCGGATAAATCGAGAAACTTCACCATATATGGATTGGTCTCTGGGGTATTTTTCTCAGGTTTTCTTGCCACAACGTTTACGGTAAAAAAACTATTCAGTTTGGTATCAAGTATCGCCTTGTTTTGTGAGGCAAACTTGAACAACTCTGGTCTATGTTTACCGTAGCGAATACTGGCACCTATTACCACTTTATCAGCACAAGCTAATGCATCAGCACTCACCTGTGCCAGATTGACGAGATTAACTTGCTCACCTTGCTCAGTTAATCTTTGTTGAATTTTCTGACAAATGGCTAATGTCTGCCCGTCAACCGTTGAGTATAAAATAAGCGTGTTTAACATTAATTTTTCCAAAATGTTGGAGTGAATAGCACCAATAAGGTGAACACCTCTAATCGACCGAATAGCATTGCCATGACCAGTACCCACTTTGCACCGTCTGAAATACTCGCATAATTTGATGCAACGTCACCTAAACCTGGGCCCAAGTTATTGATACTTGCAGCGGTTGCACTGAACGCAGTAATGGCGTCCATATCTAAAGCCATCAAAATCACCATACAGACGACAAAGACTAATGCATAAGCAGAAAAGAATCCCCACACAGCATCAATAATTCTATCCGGCAATGCAGTTGAACCAATTTTTATTGAATACAATGCTTTAGGATGCACTAAGCGCTTAAGCTCACGTGAACCTTGCAGAATAAGTAGAATGAATCGAATCACTTTTATGCCGCCACCTGTTGAGCCTGCACAACCACCAATAAAGCTGGAAAATATTAATAAAATAGGCAAAAACAACGGCCAGGAATGAAAACTTTCGGTACCAAAGCCAGCGGTTGTGGAAATAGAAACCACTTGAAAAAAGGCATAATCAAGGGTTTTCTCTGGCGTATCGTAAATACCAGACTGATACAAAGTGATAAAACAAATCGCAGTCAACACCAATTGAATCGCAATAATCACCCTAAACTCAGCATCTTTTAAATACACTTTAACGTTAATGCCACGGCGAGTGAATGCAGCGAAGTGTAAGCTAAAATTGACCGCCGCAATCAGCAAGAATATTGCACAAATCACATTGATCAACGGGCTTTGAAAGTAGCCCATGCTGGCATCATGAGTAGAAAAACCACCAATCGCAATGGTCGAAAACGAATGACAAATAGCATCAAAAGCATCCATACCCGCAAAGTAATATGCCAATGCGCAAGCAGAGGTAAGCATAAAGTATATGTACCACAATGCTTTAGCTGTTTCAGCAATACGCGGTGTCACTTTAGTGTCTTTTACTGGCCCCGGTACTTCTGCTTTATATAGCTGCATACCACCAATACCCAGCAAAGGTAGAATAGCGACGGCTAATACAATAATCCCCATACCGCCCATCCACTGCAGCAAATGACGATAAAACAATATTGACTTAGGCAAGTCATCTAAGCCAACAATAACGGTGGCTCCCGTGGTAGTTAACGCTGAAAACGATTCAAAAAAACTGTCGGTCCAACTTAAATCGGGGTTATTAGCAAAAATAAACGGCAGTGCACCTATCGACCCCAAAACGGTCCAGAACAACACCACAATCAAAAAACCTTCACGAGTTCGCAGCTCAGCTTTTTGATGACGATTGGGATACCATAATAAAAACCCTAAAAAAATACTGACAAAAAAAGCCTGAATAAAAGCAGTACCACCACCATCTTTGTACAAGATAGCCACTAATGCTGACGGCAGCATAGTGATTGAAAATAATCCCATCAGCAAACCGGTAATTCTAATAATTGTTTTATATTGCATTAAGGATTCTGTTTAGTTGTGCTGCGTCGGATTTAACAATTGAGTGACATTTTGGCATAAGTTAGTCATAGCTCAAACTGTAAACTTTACTTGTAGCTGGCCCTGAGTCAGAGTCGCTAGCGCTAAGTTAAACGCCTGATGATGTGATTTAGCCAACTCAAGGCGTATTTCAACCCGGTCAGTAAACACTTTATCGATTACTACGCCGTCGTGTTGAGCAACTAAATATTCAATATCAGCTAGTTGAGCATAATGACACACTAAGTTTGCCGGATACCTCAAATGCTTAACCTGAGTTTGTATTTGAGTTAACCCTTGCTTGATACCCGAAGTATAAGCTCGTACTAAACCACCAACGCCTAACTTAGTACCACCAAAATAACGCACAACAATAGCACCAAGCTCACCAATATTTGCGCCTTGTAAACACGCTAACATGGGCTTACCCGCACTACCTGACGGCTCGCCATCATCGCTAGCGCCCATATCAATGGTATTTTCAGGGCTACCAGCAACGAATGCATAACAATAGTGGTTGGCACCTGGATATTGCTGCTTTATGTCAGTAAGTACTAACTTCATATCATTAGCATGCGGGCAATGAAATAACAAAGAGATAAAGCGGCTATGCTTTATCTCTTCTTCTATGACTAAGTTAGCTTGTGGTATTAGGTATGACTCAATCAACTAAACCAGACTCTCTTGTCATATTTTCAACTCGGTTATGATGCACAATCACGTTATCTTCGATGCGGATACCACCAAACGGTCGCAGCTCAGCAACGGTTTGCCAATTAATGGTTTGCTTAGCTGTTGTAGATAGTTGCTCAAGCAAAGTATCTATAATATAAAGGCCCGGCTCAATGGTGAGCACTTGATTTGCAGCCAATACTCGAGTGCAACGTAAAAAGGGATGCGCTTCTGGCGCCGCGATATGGGTTCCACGTTCATCGTGGGCAAATCCGCCCATATCATGAACTTGTAACCCTAACATATGCCCTAGCCCATGTGGGAAAAAGGCACTAGTAACACCTTGGGCGACTAACTGTTCAGCTGTGCCATTAGCTATGCCAAAATCAATCAGTAACTGGCCTATATGATGATGTGTCGCAACATGCAGATCGACGTATTTAACTCCTGGCTTCATTTGCCCAATAATGGCTAATTGCACTTTATCTAGGGCGGCAATTAATTCACAAAAACGATTTTTCTCAAATGCGTATGTTCGAGTGATATCGGCAGCATAACCATGGAAGTTAGCACCTGCATCAATCAAAAATGATAACCGCTGAGCCGGCTTAGCATGCTCTAAAGCGGTGTAATGTAAAATAGCCGCATTTTGATTTAACGCGACAATGTTGCCATAGGGCACTTCGTTTTCACTCTGGCCAATTTCAAGCAAATAGCATTGCTGGATCTCAAACTCGCTGGCACCATTATAAAAAGCATTTTTGGCCGCCAAATGCCCTTTTACCGCAATTTGGTTCGCTCGACGCATGCACTCAAGTTCATACTGAGTTTTATCAGCACGGTGGTAATGTAAGTAGTTCATTACCGCATCAGGATTACGCGCACTAAAACCTAATACATCAGCAACATCTAAATGCTCACCGATATATGCCCATGTTGTGAGGTTTTTAGGTAGATAGTCTGCGATACGATCTGGCTTAGTTAATAGCTGAATATCAAAATGTTCAGTCCAAAAAGCCTGCGGTACATCGTTAACCTTATGCCAAAAATCGACCGGACGATAAAAAACTAGCGTTGGCTTGTCTTGGCCATTGGCAATAACCCAACAATTAGCGGTATCTAAAATAGGTAACCAAGCTTTAAATTGCGGGTTAACTTTAAAGGGATAATTTAAGTCATCTAAAAACTGTCGGTGCGGTTGCCCTGAATGAATGACTAAACCCGAGATATTTTCACGCTGACAAATTTCAGCGACACGACGATTTAGTTCGTCGATGTGTGCATGGTATAGATGAGCTAACTGATCCATTGACTATCCCTTTTCATAAGTTTTAACTCAATCAGTCTATCACAAACATAAAAACTCCTCGCTAGATGATAAAAAATTAAACGGCCGTTTAAATTGGGTGTTGTAATTTTTCTCATTTAGTCGCACACTGAGAATTAGCTGGTCAATAGATGGCCGAAACTGCTGTGATTCAAGCTTGATAACTGCACAGTAAATAAGATGTGGAAGTCGCTTTTAAGCAATAAGGAAGCAAGCAATGATTTACCAAAGCCCTACCATTCAGGTTGAGTTACTTGAAGATAATATTGCCAAACTGTGTTTTAACGCACAAGGTTCGGTAAACAAATTTGACAGAGAAACCATAGCCTCCCTTGATGCAGCGCTAGACAGCATCAAACAAAACACCAATATTAAAGCTTTATTGCTGACATCAGCAAAAAGCACGTTTATTGTTGGTGCTGACATCACCGAATTCTTAACCCTTTTCCAACAAGATGATGCAACCTTGCTAGCTTGGGTTGAACAAGCTAACGCGGTATTCAACAAACTTGAAGATTTACCGTTTCCAACAGCTTCTGCTGTTAACGGTTTTGCTCTTGGTGGTGGTTGTGAAACTATTTTAGCAACCGACTTACGCGTTGCCGATACCAATGCTCGCATCGGTTTACCAGAAACAAAATTAGGCCTTATTCCTGGTTTTGGTGGCACTGTGCGTTTACCGCGCGTGATTGGTGCAGATAATGCGCTTGAGTGGATTACCACAGCGAAAGACCAACGCCCAGAAGATGCTTTGAAAGTTGGCGCGATTGATGCCGTTGTAGCCCCAGAAAACCTAGAAGCTGCCGCGATTCAAATGTTGCATGATGCACTTAATGGTAGCCTTGATTGGCAAGCTCGTCGCACCAAAAAGCAATCAGCACTTCAGCTACCTAAACTTGAAGCCATGATGTCTTTTGCAACGGCTAAAGGCATGGTGTTCTCAGTTGCAGGCAAGCATTATCCAGCGCCAATGGCTGCTGTGAATGTTGTCGAACAGGCTGCTGGTTTAGATCGTGACGGCGCGCTAAAAGTGGAAGCACAAGCTTTCATTAAATTAGCGAAAACAGATGTTGCTCAAGCACTAATTGGTATTTTCTTAAATGACCAATTCGTTAAAGGCAAAGCTAAGAAAGCTGCTAAGTTAGCTCATGATGTTAACCAAGCTGCGGTATTGGGTGCAGGTATTATGGGCGGCGGTATTGCTTATCAAAGCGCCAGCAAAGGCACGCCAATTGTCATGAAAGACATCGCTCAGCCAGCATTAGAGTTAGGCTTGAACGAAGCGGCTAAAATCCTTACTACTCAAGTTGCTCGCGGCCGCTCTACGCCAGAGAAAATGGCTAAAGTATTAAACAACATTACCCCTTCTTTAGATTATGCCGCTATCAAAAATAGCGATATCGTTGTAGAAGCGGTTGTTGAACATCCAAAAGTAAAAGCGACGGTACTTGCAGAAGTTGAGCAATACGTCTCTGAAGATGCGATTATTGCGTCAAACACCTCAACTATCTCAATCAACTTACTGGCTAAAAGCCTGAAGAAACCAGAACGTTTCTGCGGTATGCACTTCTTTAACCCAGTGCACAAAATGCCATTAGTTGAAATTATCCGTGGTGAGCACAGCTCAGAAGAAACCATCGCAACAGTTGTTGCTTACGCGAGCAAAATGGGTAAAACCCCGATTGTTGTTAACGATTGTCCAGGTTTCTTCGTTAACCGCGTATTGTTCCCATACTTTGCTGGCTTTAGTGGTCTTCTTGCCGAAGGCGCTGATTTCGCCGCTGTCGATAAAGTGATGGAAAAACAGTTTGGTTGGCCAATGGGTCCTGCTTACTTACTTGACGTAGTCGGTTTAGATACTGGTCATCACGCCCAAGCCGTTATGGCAGAAGGCTTCCCAGATCGTATGGGTAAAAATGGCAAAGACGCTATCGATATTATGTTTGAAAACAAACGTCTAGGTCAGAAAAACACTAAAGGTTTCTATGCCTATTCTGTTGACCGTCGTGGTAAGCCGAAGAAAGACATTGATCCTACAAGCTATGCATTATTAGGCGAAACGTTTGGTGAATTAAAAGCATTCGAGTCAGATGACATCATCGCTCGTTGCATGATCCCAATGATCATCGAAACGGTTCGTTGTTTAGAAGAAGGCATTATTGCATCACCTGCTGAAGGCGATATGGGTCTAGTTTACGGTATTGGTTTCCCTCCATTCCGTGGCGGTGTATTCCGTTATTTAGACACCATGGGCGTAGCAAACTTTGTTGCCCTAGCAGACAAATACGCACATCTTGGTGGCTTATATCAAGTTACCGATACCATGCGTGAACTTGCAGCCAACAACGGTAGTTACTACCAAGCCTAATTAGTGGGAAAGGAATTAAATCATGAAACAAGCTGTTATCGTAGACTGCATTCGTACCCCGATGGGCCGTTCAAAGGCTGGGGTATTTAGAAATGTACGTGCAGAGACTCTTTCTGCAGAATTAATGAAAGCATTATTAGTGCGTAACCCGCAACTAGACCCTAACGACATTGAAGATGTTATTTGGGGTTGTGTGCAGCAAACACTAGAGCAAGGTTTCAACATTGCTCGTAACGCATCATTATTGGCTGGTATCCCTAAAACAGCGGGTGCCGTTACCGTAAACCGTTTATGTGGTTCATCAATGGATGCTCTTCATCAAGCGGCTCGTGCCATCATGACCGGTCAAGGCGACACCTTTATTATTGGTGGTGTTGAACACATGGGTCACGTACCAATGAACCACGGGGTTGATTTTCACCCAGGTCTTGCAAACCGCGTAGCTAAAGCATCTGGCATGATGGGCTTAACCGCCGAAATGTTAGGTAAAATGCACGGCATTACTCGTGAACAACAAGATGCGTTTGCAGTACGTTCTCATCAACGCGCTCATGCTGCCACTATTGAAGGTCGTTTTGCCAAAGAGATTTGGGGCATTGAGGGCCACGACGTAAACGGCGCACTGATCAAAGTAATGACAGACGAAGTAATCCGTCCTGAAACAACACTTGAGTCACTTGCGGGTTTACGTCCAGCATTTGACCCGGTAAACGGTACCGTAACTGCGGGTACATCTTCTGCATTGTCAGACGGTGCTTCGGCGATGTTAGTGATGGAAGAATCTAAAGCTCGTGCATTAGGCTTAACCATTCGCGCGCGTATTCGCTCAATGGCCGTTGCGGGTTGTGATGCAGCTATCATGGGTTATGGTCCTGTACCTGCAACCAAAAAAGCATTAGCTCGCGCTGGCTTATCTGTTGCCGATTTAGATCTTATCGAATTAAACGAAGCGTTTGCGGCACAGTCATTACCTTGTGTTAAAGATCTTGGCTTACAAGATGTTGTCGATGAAAAGATTAACCTTAACGGTGGCGCGATTGCATTAGGTCATCCACTAGGTTGTTCAGGTGCTCGTATATCAACGACTCTGATTAACTTAATGGAAGAAAAAGATGCAACCCTTGGTCTTGCCACTATGTGTATCGGTTTAGGTCAAGGTATCGCAACCGTATTCGAACGCGTATAAGGTTTAAAATATCTAGCTGAAAATTCATCAACTGCAATGAAAACGAGCCAAATTGGCTCGTTTTTTTTTATTTTTAAATTTTTCTGCTTTTGCTAATGTTCCACGTGAAACATGTTTTATGAAAAATAAAAAAAGATAAAACAACATAAATTAGTAGCAAACTTGGCAAGCATAAATGACAAGAGTAACATTAGCGATAATTAGATAAGTAAAATAGATAGCACTCAATGAACGATATTTATACCCAGGCGCAACACCAGCTCGACGCAATTGGTCTTCGCTGTCCAGAGCCAGTGATGATGATCCGTAAAACAGTACGTAAAATGGCTGACGGTGAAACATTACTTGTTATAGCGGATGACCCTGCCACTACACGAGACATACCCAGCTTTTGTGAATTTATGGATCACACCTTAATTGCTAGCGATACCAGTAAAACGCCATATCACTATTTACTCAAAAAAGGACTTTAAAAATGACAATCACATTGGAAGCAATCGCATACAAAACAGCAAAACGCGGCGTGATGAAACCCGCTTTCTGTGCCAATGTGACTTTAGAGCGCGGTGTCGAGAATGACGTTTTTGGCCGACCAGGTAAACGCCAGGTGACAGTGATGTCAAAACAGCAATGGCAAAAAGCCTGCCAGCAAATTAATGTAGATTTAGATTGGTTAACTCGTCGAGCTAACTTATTGATCAGCGGCTATGAATTTAGCCCTGCGGATGTAGGTAAAACGATCTCAATTGGTACTGAGCTAAAACTACAAATCACTGGCGAAACCGATCCATGTAAAAAAATGCAACAAGCTCACTCAGGGCTTGAACAAGCATTAACACCTGACTGGCGTGGCGGAGTCACCTGCCGCGTGATCCAAGCTGGCTTAATACAAGCCGATGACTCTGTAAATATCGATTAGCAAAACCGATAAATCATCTTCATTTAAGCCTTTCATATTAAAATCTAACGCTGTAGCACTCATTGTTTGTTAATCAATAACAGACATGCGTGTTATCGTCTGTCATTAATTGATACAGATTTGTTATACCCCTTATCGGTAATTTATGCGATAAAGGAACCATTCAAACCGACAAACGCAGTAAAGCCAAGTACTCGTATAGGTCATCTAATCATGCTAAATGAGATGACCTATACGAGTATTAAGCTTGATTAAATCCACTGAAAATAAAAACGACAACGGATAATCTACTCTATGTTGACTCAAAAACTCACCCCTCTTTACACCGCTATGGCACTTACTCTAGGTATTTCTAGCTTTGCCTATGCCGAAGATGACAAAGTAAAATGGCACGTAAATGCTCCTGAAAACGCGCCATTGAGTAAAATTGATATTAATGTTACCGAAGGGACATGGATGAACATCAATGTATCACCAGATGGTGAACACATTGTATTTGATCTATTAGGTGATATTTACCAAATACCGATAGCTGGAGGTGAAGCAAAACCACTGGCACAAGGTATCGCTTGGCAAATGCAGCCAGTATATAGCCCAGACGGTAAGTATATAGCTTTCACCTCTGATGAAGATGGTGGCGATAATATTTGGATAATGAATGCCGATGGCACTAATCCACATGCAATAACGACTGAAACCTTTCGTTTACTCAACAGCCCAGCCTGGAGTCCTGACTCACAGTATTTAGTAGCTAGAAAACACTTCACTGGCACTCGCAGCTTAGGAGCTGGTGAAGTGTGGATGTTTCACGTTGCTGGTGGCGAAGGGGTAAAACTAACTGAGCGTCCTAACGAGCAAAAAGATTTAGGCGAACCCGCCTATTCACCTGATGGCCGTTATATTTACTTTAGCCAAGATGCGACCCCTGGTAAAACCTTTCACTATTCTAAAGACTCGGTAAAAGGCATTTATAAGATCAAACGTTACGACACACAAACAGGCGATATTGAAGTATTGATTGAAGGTACTGGTGGTGCGATTAGACCAACACCAAGCCCTGACGGTAAAACCCTTGCTTACATCAAACGTGATGGATTCCAATCAACGCTCTATTCTCTCGATTTAACCTCCGGTGAAGAAACCAAGCTGTATGATAAACTTGATCGTGATATGCAGGAAACATGGGCTATTCATGGTGTGTACCCAACTATGTCGTGGAACAAAGACAATAAGCACATCGTATTTTGGGCTAAAGGTAAAATCAATAAACTTGATGTAGACAGTAAACAAGTAACAGACATTCCATTCAGTGTTAACACTCAAAGAGATATTCAGCCATCAGTCCGCTTTACTCAAAACTTAGATAAAGATGAATTTGATGTAAAAATGCTGCGTATGGCACAAGTGTCACCAGATGGCGAAAAAGTAGTATTTGAAGCCTTAGGTAAAATTTGGATTCGTGATATTAAAGACGGTAAACATAAACGATTAACCCGTTTAGATGATGACATCAATGAGCTATTCCCACAGTGGTCACGTGACGGTAAAGACATCGTATTCACCACTTGGAATGATCAACAGCAAGGCACCGTCAGTGTTGTTAGCGCCAGAGGTGGTAAAGCCAAGGTGTTGACCAACGAGCCTGGAAAATATGTTGAACCAACCTTTTCACCTAATGGCGAATATATTGTTTATCGAAAAGCGCGCGGTGGCTACATGACACCACGAACTTGGTCACAAGAACCCGGTTTATATAAAGTCGATATCAAAGGAAAGCAAAGTACCAAACTAACAGCCAGTGGCCATCAACCACAATTCGGAGCTGACTCAGACCGTGTTTACTTTATGGATTCAGGGGAAACCCCAGAGTTTGCCTCTATCGGCATGAACGGTTTTGAAAAACGTACCCATTACACCAGCGACCATGCTACCGAGTTTCGTTTATCACCCAACGGTGAGCACTTAGCATTTGCTGAACGCTTTAGAGTGTATGTCACTCCTTTTGCTAAACATGGTGAAACCATTGCTATAGGGCCTAAAGCAACCAACTTACCCATTACTCAACTAAGCGCCCGTGCAGGAGAAAGCATTAGCTGGAACGGTAAGAACAACCAACTGTATTGGACATTGGGCCCAGATTTATATCAAGCAGATGTAGACACTCAATATACAAAAGCGGAAACCAAGGTCGATCCTAAAATCACTGCAATTGGTTTTAAAGATAAAGCCGATGTTCCACGTGGAACAGTGGTATTTACCGGCGGCAAAGTGATTACGATGGAAAATGACCAAGTTATTGATAATGGTGTCGTTATCGTTAAAGACAATAAAATTGTTAGTGTTGGTGATGCTAATACAGTCATTCCTAAAAATGCCCAAATTATCGATATTAGTGGCAAAACCATTATGCCCGGCCTGTTTGATGCTCACGCTCATGGTGGCCAAGCAGATGATGAGATTATTCCACAACAAAACTGGGCCTTATATTCAGGTCTGTCACTTGGGGTAACAGCTATTCACGACCCATCAAATGACACAACCGAAATATTTGCCGCTTCAGAACAACAAAAAGCAGGCAAAATTGTTGGACCGCGTATTTTCTCTACGGGGACGATTTTATACGGAGCAAACTTACCTGGTTATACTTCGCATGTTGATTCACTTGATGATGCAAAGTTCCACTTAGAGCGTCTTAAAAAAGTCGGTGCATTTAGCGTTAAGAGCTACAACCAACCACGTCGTGATCAACGCCAACAAATTATTGCTGCTGCGCGAGAGCTCGAAATGATGGTAGTGCCTGAAGGTGGCAGTTTACTGCAGCACAATTTATCCATGATAGCCGATGGTCACACGACGGTAGAACATTCATTGCCAGCAGCATCAATTTACAATGATATTAAGCAATTCTGGAGCCAAACAGAAGTTCACTATACTCCGACGCTAGTGGTTGCATATGGTGGTATTTCTGGTGAGCATTACTGGTATGATAAAACCGACGTTTGGGCTCACCCTCGCCTAAGTATGTATGTGCCGCACGATATACTTGATGCCCGATCAATGCGAAGAACCACAGCACCGGACGAACATTACAACCACTTTAATGTTGCCCGCGTAGCCAATGAGTTAAACAACATCGGCGTTAAACCTAATATTGGTGCTCATGGTCAACGAGAAGGATTAGCAGCACATTGGGAAATGTGGATGTTTGCTCAAGGCGGCATGAGTAATATGGAAGTATTAAAAACCGCGACAATTAATCCGGCGACAACCTTTGGTATGGAACATCAACTGGGTTCTATCAAAGTGGGTAAATTGGCTGACTTAATTGTGATTGATGGCGATCCATTAGCTGATATAAGAATGACTGATAAAGTCACTTACACTATGGTTAATGGTAAGCTATTTAATTCAGAAACCATGAATCAACTAAATGGTGATAAACATAAACGTAAGCCGTTTTTCTTTGAAAAAATCTAACGATTAAGTTAAGCCAATAAAAAAGGTGTTCCACGTGGAACACCTTTTTTTATACTTTTAATAAAATCAATACTGAGCATAACAATGACAATCTGTGGTGTGATCATTCACCATGCCCACGGCTTGCATAAATGCATAACAAATTGTCGGACCAACAAAGTTAAAACCAAGCTTTTTTAACGCCTTAGACATAGCTTCAGATTCTGGTGTTTGTGCAGGAACCTGGCTTAATGAACTGAAGTTATTTTCTTTAGGTTTACCGCCAACAAAACCCCATAAAAACTTAGAGAAATCATCACCCTGCTCTACAAATGCTAAATAAGCTTTAGCATTTCTGATGATCGAGTTTATTTTAAGACGATTGCGCACAATACCCGGTTCGAGCATTAACTCTGCCACTTTAACTTGATCGTACTGTGCAATAATACTCGGCTCAAAATTAGCAAACAGTAATTCGTAATTTTGTTGCTTTTTTAGAATGGTAATCCAAGACAATCCAGCTTGTTGGCCATCAAGACATAACTTAGCAAAAAGCTGTTTAGGATCAAATTCAGGTCGTCCCCAAACAGTATCATGATAATGCTGATATAAAGGGTCTTCACTTACCCAGCCACATCGGTTAACTTGCATGGTACGGTCCCATTAACGTTTTGAGTAGTACGTTAAAAAATAACCTACATCTACCTTGCTCTACAAGGTATAATCATCAACATTTTCTATTAATAGCCTGACAGTAGTAGACATGACGACGAAACATGACGTAAAGACATTTCAGGGGTTCATCCTAACCCTTCAGGAATATTGGGCGCAGCAAGGTTGCGCAATTGTTCAACCTCTAGATATGGAAGTTGGCGCTGGTACTTTCCACCCGCAGACGTTCTTACGTTCATTAGGCCCTGAGCCAATGAGCAGTGCATACGTGCAACCGTCTCGCCGTCCTACTGATGGACGCTATGGTGAAAACCCTAACCGCTTACAGCATTACTACCAATTTCAAGTGGTCCTCAAGCCATCGCCAGATAATATTCAAGAGCTTTATTTAGGCTCACTTGAAGCTCTAGGCATCGATACTCAAATACATGATATTCGCTTTGTCGAAGACAATTGGGAATCACCAACATTGGGCGCATGGGGCTTAGGCTGGGAAGTTTGGCTCAATGGTATGGAAGTGACACAGTTTACTTACTTCCAACAAGTTGGCGGTATTGAATGTAGTCCTGTTACCGGCGAAATTACTTACGGTCTAGAACGTCTAGCAATGTACATTCAGGAAGTTGATAGTGTATATGATCTGGTGTGGACAGACGGACCTTTAGGCCGTGTGACCTATGGTGATATTTTTCACCAGAACGAAGTTGAGCAATCGACTTATAACTTCGAACACGCCGATGTCGATTTTATGTTCACCCTGTTCGATCAATGTGAAAAGATGTGCATGCACTTATTATCACTAGAAAAACCATTACCACTACCTGCTTACGAGCAAGTAATGAAAGCATCGCACGCTTTCAATTTACTTGATGCACGCCATGCAATTTCTGTCACCGAACGTCAGCGTTATATCCTTCGCGTTCGTACGATGGCAAAAGGTGTTGCAGAATCTTATTATCAAGCACGTGAAGCGCTTGGCTTCCCACTGTGTAAGTAGAGGTAACAGATGAATTTTGAAAACTTACTCATTGAAGTGGGCACCGAAGAATTACCGCCAAAGGCGCTACGCACATTAGCGGAATCTTTTTTAGCTAACTTTACCGATGAATTAACCAAAGCAGACCTGCCATTTGATTCTGCCGTTTGGTATGCAGCCCCACGACGCTTGGCCATTAACGTATTAGGATTAGCTTTAGCACAAGCCGATAAAGTCGTTGAAAAACGCGGTCCTGCGGTTAGCTCAGCATTTGATGCTGACGGTAACCCAACTAAAGCAGCACAAGGCTGGGCCCGTGGTAATGGCATTACGGTTGAGCAAGCAGAGCGTTTAACAACCGATAAAGGTGAATGGTTAGTTCACCAAGCTAAAGTGGTTGGTGTTGAAACCAAAAGCTTAATTGCTGACATGGCACAACGAGCACTCGATAAATTACCTATCCCTAAACCAATGCGTTGGGGAAACAACAAAACTCAGTTTATTCGCCCAGTTCACACTGTGACCATGCTATTAGGCAACGAGTTAGTTGCGGGTGTATTACTTGGTATTAAATCTGACCGCGTTATTCGTGGCCACCGATTTATGGGTAAAGCCAGCTTTGAGTTAGATCATGCCGACAACTATTTAGCCGCGCTAAAAGAGCAAGGTAAAGTACTAGCAGATTATGAATTACGTAAATCGCTAATCAAAGTTGATGCTGAAGCTGCAGCAGCTAAATTAGGTGGTATTGCCGATATTCAAGACGGCCTACTAGAAGAAGTCGCTTCATTGGTTGAATGGCCAATAGTGCTAACTGCTAGCTTTGAAGAAAAGTTTCTAAATGTGCCTTCAGAAGCCTTAGTTTACACCATGAAAGGTGATCAAAAGTACTTCCCGGTATTTGATAACGCCGGCAAGTTATTACCTAACTTTATCTTTGTCACCAACATAGAATCAAAAGATCCACAGCAGATTATTTCAGGTAACGAAAAAGTCGTTCGTCCACGTCTGGCTGATGCAGAATTCTTCTTTAACACTGATAAAAAGCACACGCTTGAGTCTCGTATTGCCAGTTTAGATACGGTTGTATTCCAAAAGCAGCTGGGCACATTAAAAGCGCGCGTTGAACGTATTTCAGCGTTAGCAGGCTTTATTGCAACACAAATGAACGACAATGGCGTCAATACTAATAGTCTAGATGCTAGCCGTGCAGGCTTATTGTCTAAAGCAGACCTTATGACCAACATGGTCATGGAGTTTACTGACACCCAAGGCACTATGGGCATGCATTACGCCCGCTTAGACGGCGAAACAGAAGCGGTAGCGCTAGCACTTGAAGAACAATATAAGCCTAAGTTCTCTGGTGATACAGTACCAACAGCAAATGTATCTTGCGCTGTTGCTTTAGCTGAAAAACTCGATACTTTAGTGGGTATTTTTGGTATTGGCCAAGCACCTAAAGGCGCGGCAGATCCATTTGCACTTCGTCGAGCTGCTATCGGTATTTTGCGAATTATTGTTGAACACAAGCTACCTTTGGACTTAGTAGAATTAATTGCTAAAGCACAAACATTGCATGCTGCAAACGTCACCAATGCTAATACCAGTGAGGATGTCCTAGAGTTCCTACTGGCACGTTTCCGAGCCTGGTATCAAGATAAAGGTATTCAAGTTGATGTTATTTTAGCCGTGCTTGCTCGTCGTCCGACTCGCCCAGCTGATTTTGACAGTCGCGTTAATGCAGTATCTCATTTCCGTGGTTTAGAAGCGTCTAGTGCGCTTGCTGCAGCCAATAAGCGTGTTTCTAATATCTTGGCTAAAGTTGAAGGTAAACTGCCTGAAACCATCAACCAAGCACTATTAAGCGAAACAGCAGAAAAAACCTTAGCGGCTAAACTTGCACAACTGCAACCACAGTTAGCGCCCTTGTTTGCCACAGGTGATTACCAACAAGCATTAACCTTATTAGCTGACTTACGTGAGAGCGTCGATCAGTTCTTTGAAGATGTGATGGTAATGGCAGATGATGAAGCATTGAAAAACAACCGTTTAGCTTTGTTAACTAATCTTCGTGAGCAGTTCTTACACGTTGCGGATATTTCATTACTGCAATAGTGTCAGTCGACTATCATTAACAAAAAAGCGCCGAAAGGCGCTTTTTTATGGGCAATACAATGATAAAACTCAAATGATGATAAAAAGCATATATTAATCAATCTACAACCGGACCACCAAAGACAGACTACTTTTAAAGTGTATCTAAAATTGCATCAGCTTTTGATGTAGCACAATAAACTCTTCTTCACTCAATTCCACTTGGGCCAACAAAAGCGCCAATGCTGCTTGAGGTAATTTATCAACCTGTTGCAACATCGAACACTCACTAATAATATTGGCTTTCCAAATGAGTAATGCCATCTCATCCACAGGTTTAATATTGCTATTCGCTAACAAAGTTAATGATGCTTCAAAGTGCTCTGGTAATTGCCAGTAACGAGCTAAAAGCGCACTCAGCGTTAATGACTTGGTGGTCATCACTTGCTTAAACAACGAAGAACTCGGCTGCTCTCCTGGCTCTGCTTGATAAAAAGCATCCACCAGCAGTTTAAAAATCGCAATTTTACCCACGTCATGTAACAAGCCCAATAAAAAAGCACGATCTCTTTGCTCAGAGCGAGCTAATTCGCTGGCTAAAAAAGCCACTTGCATAGAATGGCGCCAAATTTCTGCACCAAAGCGTCGAAAATAAATAGCTTTGATATCAATTAATTCACGGGCTAAGCAAGTGGTAATAAACTGCCTTAACTGTTGTCGCCCCACCTGAACTAACGCTTGTTGAATGCTACTAACATCCGTATCTGCACGTTTAAATGCGGGTGAATTGCATAGTTTGAGTACTTCAACACACAATAAAGGGTCTTGCTCAATGAGCTGTATTAGTTCTTGGGTTTCAATACTGTCATCAGCAAGCTTCTTATCAAGTTCGAGTATTTTACTAGGGAGTTTTAATACATTTTCAGCAATAGACTCTGGTGAGCTAAGTGCTTGCTCAATTTTTTGCATTACGCTTCGTTCAAGATTATTGGCAATACCTGTGGTGGTTGATTGTTGGCTAGCAAACAATAAACTATAAAACAATGCCGACAAATCTAACTGCGACTCAGCTGCAAGTTTAGGTGTAATTTCAACAGCGAGTTGTGTCGATTGTTGTTGGATCTGCTGGCGTTTTTCAACTGATGTTTTGCCAGTAAATTTAACTTGTTCATTACGGTCACGAATATTGAATAATTTTTTAAAAAAACCAGTAACCACAATTAATAACCTTATGAGAAGTTGAATTAAATACTATATAACCATAGTAAAAAAATACAAAAAAGGGTGCCCTATAGGCACCCTTTTTTTTAAAAACGCGCTTATACGTCTAAGTTAGCTACATTGAGCGCATTAGTTTCAATAAACTCACGACGCGGCTCAACTTGATCACCCATTAAGCAGGTAAATAGCTGATCGGCAGCAACAGCATCTTCAATGGTGACACGTAACATACGACGTGATTCAGGATCCATTGTAGTTTCCCACAATTGCTCAGGGTTCATTTCACCCAATCCTTTATAACGTTGGATATACAGACCGCGTTTTGCTTCACTGATAGTCCAATCTAACGCTTCTAAGAAGCTTTCAACTTCCTTAACACGCTCGCCACGTTGTACATAGCCGCCCTCTTCAATCATACCGTCTAACGCAGCACCTAATTTAGCAATACGTTGATAATCGGTTGAGGTGAAGAAGTCATAACCAAATAAATAATTAGTATCAATACCGTGTTTACGGATCGTCACGCTAGGGGTATAAACCTTACGCTCAGGATCAAGCATCACATTAACGGTAAAGATAATTCCGCTGCTTTCTCGATCAATTAAGTCCGCGATAAAGGCATTACACCAAGTCGTCATCTTCGCTTCATCACTCAACACATCTGCTGTCACTTCAGGGTGATACAACATACGGTCAAGTAACACTGCTGGGAAACGCTTTTCTAGACGCTTAATAATACGTTCAACTTCACGATACTGGGCGACTAAACGCTCTAATGGCTCACCAGACATTCCCAACGCACCTTGGCTTGGGTAAATATTAGTGCCATCAAGTGCTTGAGTGGTTAAGTATTCCGTTAATGCTGGCTCATCTTTCAAATACTGTTCTTGCTTACCTTTTTTCACTTTAAACAGTGGTGGTTGCGCAATGTAAATATAGCCACGTTGGATTAACTCAGGCATTTGACGGAAGAAGAAGGTCAACAGCAAGGTACGAATATGTGAGCCGTCGACGTCAGCATCGGTCATGATGATGATGTTGTGATAACGCGTTTTATCTGGATTATATTCGTCACGGCCGATACCACAACCTAATGCAGTAATAAGCGTTGCGACTTCTTGTGAAGATAACATCTTATCAAAACGCGCTTTTTCTACGTTTAAGATTTTACCTTTCAGCGGTAGAATGGCTTGGTTTTTACGGTTACGTCCCTGCTTGGCAGATCCGCCAGCAGAGTCCCCTTCCACGATATAGATTTCAGAAAGACCAGGATCTTTCTCTTGGCAGTCAGCCAGTTTTCCTGGCAAGCCACCTAAATCTAATGCACCTTTACGGCGAGTCATTTCACGCGCTTTACGCGCCGCTTCACGTGCACGAGCCGCATCTACAATTTTGCCAACAATTAATTTAGCATCTGCTGGATTTTCTAATAGGTAATCGTTTAACTGCTCACCCATGGTTTGTTCAACTGCACTTTTCACTTCACTTGATACAAGTTTGTCTTTAGTTTGTGAACTGAACTTAGGATCTGGCACTTTAACAGAAATAACCGCAGTTAAGCCTTCACGGGCATCATCACCAGTAGCACTGGTTTTACCTTTTTTGTTAAAACCTTCACGTTCCATGTAGTTATTCAAGTTACGTGTTAATGCACCACGGAAACCCACTAAGTGAGTACCACCATCGCGCTGAGGAATATTGTTGGTAAAACAGAAGATGTTTTCTTGATAACCATCATTCCACTGCATGGCAACTTCGACAGTAATACCGTCATCACGCTCTTGTGAAAAATGGAATACATCTTTGTTTATTGGCGTTTTATTACGGTTTAAGTAATCTACGAAAGCACTAATACCACCTTCATACTTAAAGAACTCATCTTTGTTATCACGTTCGTCAACTAAACGAATACCCACGCCAGAGTTGAGGAAAGACAGTTCACGTACTCGTTTGGCTAAAATTTCGAAATGGAATTCAACGTCGGTAAACGTCTGACTACTTGGCCAAAAACGAAGTTCGGTACCGGTTTTAACTGCATCACCGATTTCTTTGATCGGCGCATCTGGTACCCCATGAGTATAAAACTGCTCATAGACTTTACCTGCACGACGAATGGTTAACTGTAGTTTTTCTGATAAGGCGTTAACGACCGACACACCCACGCCGTGAAGACCGCCAGAGACTTTGTAAGAGTTATCATCAAACTTACCACCAGCATGAAGTACGGTCATAATAACTTCAGCGGCAGAGATCCCCTCTTCCTCGTGGATTGACACAGGAATACCACGACCATCGTCTTTTACTGAGACTGAACCATCAGAATGAATGGTAATGGTGATATCGCTACAATGGCCGGCTAAAGCTTCATCGATAGAGTTATCAACCACTTCGAATACCATGTGATGAAGACCTGTGCCATCATCAGTATCACCAATGTACATACCAGGTCTCTTACGGACTGCATCAAGGCCTTTTAATACCTTGATACTCGAAGAATCGTAACTATTCTCTGACATATTTATCTCTCGTTGTTATTCAATAACCGTTACTCGCCCTTGTTCCACATGAAACATCCTGTTTGGAGGGCTAGATAACGAATCGACTATTGCTTGCGGATCGATCGCAGTGACAAAAATTTGTGCACCGGTTTCGGTTAACTGCTGAAGCAATAGCTGCCTATGCTGTGCATCCAACTCCGACGGTAAATCGTCGACTAGATAAATACTATTTTTATCCAGTTGTTGTTTGAGCAACTTTCCCTGTGCAATACGCAGTGCACAGACTAATAATTTTAATTGTCCACGGGACAACGCATCCTGCGCTGGTAAATTACCCACTCGCAAACGTAAGTCTGCTTTGTGGGGGCCGCTGCCCGTATTACCAGCGGCTAAATCTCTTGAGTATTGGTTTTCAAGTAATTGGGCAAAATCCGTTTTACTGTCCCATCCTCGGGTAAAAGAAACCTTAATATCAATATGAGGTAAAAACACCCCGATTATACCCTTTAGTAGCTCATTTAACGAGTCTACATATAGATTTCGTATATCGGTAACCTGTTCAGCATACCGCACCAACTCCTTATCCCAAAACTGTATTTGGCTGTAGGAAGATTGATTTCTAAGTAATTGATTGCGCTGCTTTAATACCTTTCGAGTATTCACCCAAGCTTGATAAAAATTCGGATCAGAATGAAATGCACCCCAATCGATAAATTGACGTCGAGCTTTAGGTCCCTCGAACAATAACGAAAAACTTTCTGGGGTGATGACTTGAATAGGCAAGGTTTCGGCTAAGGTCGATAAACGCTTAACCTTTTCACCATCAATTTTAACTTCTGTCTCACCACTTCGATAACGACGTAAACCTATTTTACAGTCTCGTTCAGCGTCTATTAAATGGGCAAACAAGGTGAGTTTATCGTCTTCATGGTTGATAACACGTTGCGATAAATGGCTACGAAATGAGCGGCCCATACCCAAAAAATATATAGCTTCAAGAATACTGGTTTTGCCACTGCCATTTTGACCGTAAATCAAATTTAAGCCATTACAAGGCTCCAATGATGCTGAGGTAATGTTACGAAATGAACTGATGGTAATACGCGATAAACTCATGAAAACCTATTTGTGATAACCGCTGTGATTAATCCAGTAAAGACAAATAAGGCGCCTTACAGCACCTTATATAACTTGTTAGACAATAATCCGTTATAGACGCATTGGCATCACCACGTACATAGAATCTTCTTCTTTGTGGTTTTCAATCAAGGCACTTGAATTGCCATCAATTAGAGTAATACGAACTTCATCACTGGCTAAGTTATTTAAAACATCAAGTAGATAACTAACGTTAAAACCAATTTCTAGATTGTCAGAGTCATATTCAACATCAATGATCTCTTCAGCTTCTTCTTGCTCAGGATTATTAGCGGTAATTTTTAATAAACCAGATTCAAGCTGAATACGTACACCACGGAATTTTTCATTCGACAGAATAGAAGCACGGGTTAACGCTTGCTTTAATTGATTGCGACTGGCAATGACCACTTTGTTGCCACCCTTAGGTAACACTCGGCGGTAATCAGGGAAACGTCCATCAACAAGTTTACTGGTAAACACAGCAGAACTGGTAACCGCTCGAATGGCATTATCACCAATAGCAATGGTGATGTCCTGATCGTCACTGTCGAGTAAGCGCGCCATTTCAACCACACCTTTGCGCGGTACAATGACTTGCTTTTCAGGTAATGTCACCTCAAGAGTGCGATGGCTTAATGCTAAACGGTGTCCATCTGTAGCGATAGCACGTAATACATTACCTTCGGTTTCAAATAACAATCCATTGAGATAATAACGCACATCTTGGTTGGCCATAGAAAACTGAGTAGAGTCAATTATCGACTTCAACACACCTTGCTTTAAGCTAAATTCAATATCCGCTTGGAATGCTTCAACGTTGGGGTAATCTTCGGCAGGTAATGTTGCTAAGGAAAAACGGCTACGGCCTGAACGCAATAACCATTTATTATCTTGCTGTTCGACTTTTAATTCACTTTGCTCTGGCAATGACTTAACAATATCGAGCAGTTTTTTGGCAGGAACGGTCGTACGACCGACATCAATATCACCATGAATTGCCGCTTGGCCCACTAACTCAACTTCTAAATCAGTGCCCGTTAGCTTAAGTGAAGACTCACTAACTTCAACTAATAAGTTGGCTAAAATAGGTAAATTGTGTCTGCGTTCTACCGCGCCGCACACTAGCTGCAACGGCTTTAATAGGGCGTCCCTATCAATTGAAAATTTCATCGTGTCTAGATTCCCTGAATTAAGAAGACAAAGTTCTAATCAAGTTAGCATAATCTTCTTTAATATCATGACTTTCTTCGCGCAATTGAGCGATTTTACGACAAGCATGTAATACTGTCGTATGGTCACGACCACCAAAAGCATCACCTATTTCCGGTAAACTTTGGTTAGTAAGTTCTTTAGATAGCGCCATCGCCACTTGTCTAGGCCTTGCCACACTGCGAGAACGGCGTTTAGACAGCATATCTGCCATTTTTATTTTGTAGTATTCAGCAACTGTCTTCTGAATATTGTCTATAGTGACTAATTTTTCTTGCAGTGCCAAGAGATCTCTTAATGCTTCACGCACAAAGTCGATAGTAATTGGACGACCAGTAAAGTTAGCATTAGCAATCACGCGGTTTAGCGCGCCTTCTAACTCACGTACGTTTGAACGTAAACGCTTAGCAATAAAAAATGCCACTTCATCAGGTAGGTTTATTCCGCTCTCTTGTGCTTTACGCATTAAAATCGCTACGCGGGTTTCTAACTCTGGTGGCTCAATCGCTACCGTTAAACCCCAACCAAAGCGTGATTTTAAACGATCCTCGACCCCGTCAATCTCTTTAGGGTAACGATCTGAGGTTAAAATAATTTGATGATTACCTTCTAATAATGCATTAAAGGTATGAAAAAATTCTTCTTGAGAACGATCTTTATTGGCAAAAAATTGAATATCATCAATAAATAATGCATCGACGCTACGATAATAACGCTTAAACTCTTCGATCGCGTTGTTTTGTAATGCTTTAACCATGTCCTGAACAAAACGCTCAGAGTGCATGTACACCACTTTAGCATTGGGATTATTTTTAATAATACCATTGCCAACTGCGTGTAAAAGATGAGTTTTACCTAAACCAGTGCCGCCATATAAAAACAACGGATTATAAGCGCCACCTGGATTTTCAGATACTTGCAAAGCCGCAGCTTTACCTAACTGATTCGATTTACCTTCAACGAAGTTATCAAATTGATAGGTAGGATTAATATTACTACGATGATTAGGATTAATAATCGGTTCGGCTTGGGTATTAAAAGACGTCGTTCCCACTTGAGCTTTGGTTTGACGATTCACAGGCTTAACCGCTACCGGAGCTGGCGCAACCGGACGTGCAGAAGGACGGCTACCAATATCAAAACGTAACTTAGGTGCATTACTGCCCATTTGTTCAGTAAAAAATTGATTAATGATATTGATGTATTTATCGCGTACCCAATCCAGCACAAAACGATTAGGTGCATACAAAACTAATGTATCACCATCCATTTCAGCTTGTAACGGACGGATCCACATACTGAACTGCTGTGCTGATAACTCGTCTTGTAGTCTACCGATACATTGTTGCCAAAGTGAAACCGCCACTTATTTATCCCCAAATATCTTTAATCAAAGGAGATGTATTCTATAGTGAGATCACAATGATCGCTATCCTTTAAAGCAGAATTATCCCCAGCGAGATCATTCTGTGTATAAATAGATGATCTTCCATGATCAAAATCGATCGGTAAATAGTAAAAATCAAGCAAATCCAGCTTTATTAACCGATCCAACTTGATCTATAATAGCCTTTCTTTGATCTGCTGAAACAACGAAAGATCCACAAGATATAGTGTCTGTACACAGACTTATCCACATCTTATGGTGCTTAATGCTTAGTAGCTTCAAATAAAGATTGGCAGAAATTTATCATATAAGTACTTTCGTTATTGACGACAGTACTTAAAGTGATTACAATTCGGCCTCTTTTTTGCCCTTACCTCTAATGTTGGAGATAAGGAAAATTCACTAACAAAGACGGATTGCCATCATGAGTAAACGTACTTTTCAACCTAGCAACCTGAAGCGCAAGCGTTCTCACGGCTTCCGCGCTCGTATGGCTACTGTAGGCGGCCGTAAGGTGCTTGCACGTCGTCGTGCGAAAGGTCGCGCTCGTTTATCTGCGTAAGTAGATAACTAGGTGACTAGCTATACCTTTTCGCGGGAGTTACGTTTGTTAACTCCCGCGCAATTTAAATCTGTATTCTCCAATCCAATCAAAGCATCCTCTGCTGAAATAACTCTGCTCGCAATTCCAAATTCAGAGCAACATCCCCGTTTAGGATTAACTGTGGCCAAACGTTTTGTTAAACGTGCAAACCAACGTAATCGCATTAAACGTGTGATAAGAGATAGTTTTCGTTTACATCAACACGACATCCCAGATATCGATATCGTTGTATTAGTCAGAAATGGCGTGATGGAAATGGAAAATGCAGAAATACAAAAATTAATAGAAAAGCTATGGCACAAACTCAGTCGCCGTTACAATGGCTAGCAACTACGTTTATACGTGGTTACCAAATTTTTATCAGCCCTTTATTGGGACCGCGTTGTCGGTTCAATCCAACCTGTTCTTATTATGCTATAGAAGCAATAAAAACACATGGAACAGTGAAAGGTAGTTGGTTTGCAATGAAACGCATATTAAAATGTCACCCTTTACATCCCGGCGGTAGTGATCCCGTCCCCCCTAAAAATGACAGGTGTAATAAATAGGCTATGGAATCTCAACGCAATATATTGCTAATCGGTCTGCTTTTTGTCAGCTATTTAATGTGGACACAGTGGCAAACAGATAAAGCACCAAAACCGGCAACAGCTCAAACTGTTACCCAAACTAACGCCTCATCACAGCACAGTGCTGATGTTCCAGAAGCAGATATCTCAGGGACACCAGTAGAATTACCTGCAACGACAAACCTTATTAGCGTCAACACTGACCAGCTTGATATTAAAATCAGCCCAGTTGGTGGTGACATTGTTTATGCTGCATTAGTAGAACATAAACGCGAAATCGACAGTAACGACCCCTTTGTTATTTTAGATCAGCAAAATGAGTTCACTTATATTGCTCAAAGTGGACTTATTGGGCGTGATGGTATTGATAGCAGCGCTAAAGGCCGTGCAACATATAGTGTTCAGGCTAGCTCATATTCTTTAGCTGATGGTAAAGACACATTAACAGTGCCATTTACATACACAGCAGATAACGGTGTCACCTACGTAAAAACCTTTACGTTTACCCGTGGTCAATATGATATCAAAGTTGATTACAGCATCAACAACATTTCAGCTGCACCATTACAAGTGCAAATGTATGGTCAAATTAAGCAAACGATTAAAGAATCAGAAAGTAGCATGATGATGCCAACCTACCGTGGTGGCGCTTTCTCGACTCAAGATACTCGTTATGAAAAATATAACTTTGACGATATGGCTGACAAGAACCTAGCTAAAGTTACACTCGGTGGTTGGGCTGCAATGCTTCAACATTACTTTGTGTCAGCTTGGGTTCCACCAGCAACAGATTCAAATACTATTTTCACAAGCTTAAGTGCTGGTGGATTAGCTAACATTGGTTTCCGTGGCGCGGTATATGATATTGCACCTGGCGCAACACAAAATATTAGCTCACAGTTTTATGTCGGTCCTAAAAACCAAAAAGCGCTTTCAGCGATTTCTGAAACCTTAAACCTAGTTGTTGATTACGGTTTCTTATGGTGGTTAGCCATTCCAATCCATTGGTTATTGATGTTCTATCAATCATTTGTGGGTAACTGGGGTGTAGCAATCATTTTGATAACACTGACAGTGCGTGGTGGTTTATACCCACTAACGAAGAAGCAATATACCTCAATGGCCAAAATGCGTAATCTTCAGCCTAAATTGACTGAGATGAAAGAACGCTTTGGTGATGACCGTCAGAAGATGGGTCAAGCCATGATGGAGTTGTATAAGAAAGAGAAAGTAAACCCTATGGGCGGTTGCTTACCTATTCTGTTACAGATGCCGATCTTCATCGCACTTTACTGGGTATTACTTGAAAGTTATGAATTACGCCATGCGCCATTCATGCTTTGGATTACCGACTTATCAGTACAAGATCCATACTATGTATTGCCATTGTTAATGGGCTTATCAATGTTCTTGATGCAGAAAATGCAGCCTGTAGCGCCAACAATGGATCCAATGCAAGTGAAAATGATGCAGTGGATGCCGGTTATCTTTACCGTGTTCTTCTTATGGTTCCCAGCAGGTCTAGTACTTTACTGGTTAGTGGGTAACTTAGTTGCCATCACTCAACAGAAGATTATTTATGCTGGTCTTGAGAAAAATGGCATAAAATAGCCTAAGCTCAATCTTGTATAACTGATTAAAAAGGCGGCTGATTAGCCGCCTTTTCCTTTATCAATTTTATAGGTACTACCGTGACAACAGACACTATTGTGGCGCAAGCCACCGCACCTGGACGAGGTGGCGTAGGTATCATTCGCGTATCAGGCGACTTAGCCACTAATGTCGCAACGGCGATTATTGGCCATGTTCCAAAAACCCGTTATGCAGAATATTGTGACTTTAACAATGCCGACGGTCAGGTTATTGACCAAGGTATTGCACTTTTCTTTAAAGGTCCCAATTCATTTACTGGCGAAGATGTCCTTGAACTGCAAGGCCATGGCGGCCAAATTGTGCTGGATATGTTGATTAAACGCGTCATGGAAATTGACGGCATACGTATAGCCAGGCCTGGTGAATTCAGCGAACAAGCCTTTATGAATGATAAGCTCGACTTAACTCAGGCAGAAGCGATTGCTGACTTAATCGATGCCACCAGTGAGCAAGCTGCCAAAAGTGCATTGCTATCACTCCAAGGTGAGTTCTCAAAAGAAGTTCACGAGCTTGTCGACCAAGTGACCAACTTACGTTTGTATGTCGAAGCTGCGATTGATTTTCCAGATGAAGAAGTCGATTTTTTATCTGATGGTAAAATTGCCAATGCCTTATATAAAATCATCGATAAATTAGACATAGTGCAAGACAGTGCCAAGCAAGGCTCCATTATCCGCGAAGGTATGAAGGTAGTGATTGCCGGCCGTCCTAATGCCGGTAAATCAAGCTTACTCAATGCACTAGCCGGTAAAGAGTCGGCAATTGTCACTGAAATTGCTGGCACAACTCGTGACGTACTACGTGAACACATCCACTTAGACGGTATGCCACTGCACATCATAGATACTGCGGGGTTAAGAGACACACTCGACACAGTTGAACAAATTGGCATTGAGCGCGCATGGGCCGAAATAGCCACTGCAGATAGAGTCTTGTTTATGGTTGATGGCACTACAACTGAGGCTATCGACCCTCGCGAGATTTGGCCAGACTTTATCGACCGCCTTCCATCAAAACTCGGCGTAACGGTTATTCGTAATAAAGCTGACATAACTGGTGAAACATTAAATAATACTGAAGAACAAGGTTACAGCGTTTACCGCATTTCAGCTAAGACAGGCTTAGGTGTTGAAGAATTAAAACAACATCTTAAATCATTGATGGGCTACCAAAGTAACTTAGAAGGCGGCTTTATTGCACGTCGTCGCCATTTGGAAGCACTCGATCTTGCCGCCAGTCACTTGCAGTTAGGTAAAGAGCAGCTTGAAGTGTATTTAGCCGGAGAGTTACTGGCTGAAGAACTGCGTATGTGCCAAATGGCATTATCTGAAATCACCGGTAAATTTACCTCAGACGATTTGCTCGGTAAGATTTTTGGCTCATTTTGTATCGGAAAATAACCAAGCTATGATCCCCATACTCGCAAATCAGGTTGTGGTACTCGATTTTGAAACCACTGGATTATCACCCGATAATGGCGACCGAGCCATTGAAATTGGTGCGGTAAAACTGGTTAATGGTCAAATAGTCGATACCTTTCAGGAACTGATTAATCCTGGTCGGCGAGTGAATAGCTTTATTGAGCAGTATACTGGCATCAGTAATGAAATGCTGAAACATGCCCCAGCGTCTAAACAAGTCATGGGGCAGTTTGCCAAATTTATTGCTGGCTTTAATCTGGTGGCACACAATGCCAGCTTTGATAAAAAGTTTCTCGATGCTGAGTTTAGCCATAATAAACTGCATTACACTGGTCAGTTTGCTTGCTCGTTATTATTGTCTCGACGTATTAGCCAAGATGCCCCCAATCATAAGCTTGGCACATTAGTCGATCATCACCAGTTACCTAACGATGGTGTGTTTCACCGCGCTTTAGCCGATGCCACCATGACCAGCCATTTATGGTTATATCAAATTGAAGTGTTACAGCAGCAACTGCCCAAGCAAGCTATTACCATTGATATCATCAATAAAATATCCAGCCTCCCAAAAGCGCAAATTGCGCGTTATTTGCGAACCATGAGCTAGTTAAATCTCAGCCTAAAAAAATAAGCTTGGGAACCTAATAGACTACAACCAAACAGGGTTAATTAAAGCTGTTGCGATAACTTATCAACCAGCAATCTCACTTTGGGTGATAAATGGCGATTATGTGGATACAAAGCCCAAATACCTTCTTTAGGTTGTTGAAAAGATGCAAGTAATACCACTAACTCACCTTCAGCAATAGCATCATTGACGTAATATCCCGGTAACTGCACAATCCCCAAACCACAAATAGCCGCATTTAATAAACTCAAACCACTACTACAGGCCAAAGATCCATGCACTTTTACCGTCTTGGGTTTACCTTGCTCAACAAAATGCCAATGAGACTGACTGCCAATTAAACAATTGTGCTGGCTCAACTCTGATAAGGCATAAGGCGTACCGTATTTAGCGATATAACTCGGGGCTGCGCACACATATTGGCTGCGACTCGTCAGACGCTTTGCCATCATGGTTGAATTAGTTAACCGCCCTAACCTAATAGCCAAATCATACCCACCATCCACCAAATCAAGTTGCTGATTAGTCAGCTCGCAAATAACTTCAATGTCGGGATATTGTTGCATAAAATCAATGACTATCGGCATGATAAACTTTTCACCGTAAGTTACTGGTGCGGTAATTCTAATAAGTCCTTGTGGCTTATCTTTTAAGCTGGAAATAGCACGCTCTGCCTCATCAAGACTGTTTAATACTTGGCGGCAATGCTGATAGTAAACTGTACCTTCTTCGGTTAACGATACTTTACGAGTGGTGCGATAAAATAATTTGGTGTTTAAACGATTTTCAAGCTGACTGATTTGTCGACTCACTTGCGCAGTAGAAATACTTAAACGCTTACCCGCCACGGTAAAACTGTCAGTTTCAGCCACAGCCACAAACTCAAAAATGCCTTCCCACTTCATCATTATTACATTCTCGTAAAAGTCATTTACAAAATAAGCTAATTATCATTGTATGATAAACAAATACAATAGCTAAATACACTACACTGTAGTAATACCTCTTAACCATGTTGACCATGGTCGTTAATGTTAAGGAAATCATTTATGTCAGCACAATTTATAAAATCAAAAGCCGCTATTGCTTGGGGACCAGGCCAGCCACTATCGGTAGAAGAAGTCGACGTAATGTACCCAAAAGCGGGTGAAGTGATGGTACGTATTGTGGCATCAGGTGTTTGTCATACCGATGCTTTCACGCTTTCAGGTGATGATCCTGAAGGGGTATTCCCAGCCATTCTTGGTCATGAAGGCGGCGGTATTGTTCACATGGTCGGTGAAGGCGTGACTAGCGTACAAGTTGGCGATCATGTTATTCCGTTATACACAGCAGAATGTGGAAAATGTAAATTCTGTACCTCAGGTAAAACCAACCTCTGTAGTGCCGTTCGCGCTACCCAAGGTAAAGGACTTATGCCTGATGGCACCACACGTTTCTTTAAAGATGGCGAGCCAATCTTCCATTATATGGGCTGCTCAACTTTCTCGGAATACACAGTATTACCAGAAATATCATTAGCTAAAGTTAACCCAAGTGCGCCACTTGAAGAAGTCTGTTTACTGGGTTGTGGTGTCACCACAGGCATTGGTGCGGTACTTAAAACAGCTAAAGTACAACCAGGCGATACGGTTGCTATTTTTGGTTTAGGTGGCATTGGTTTATCGGCCATTATTGGCGCGACTATGGCAGGAGCTAGCCGTATTATTGGTATTGATTTAAACGAATCAAAATTTGAATTGGCTAAAAAACTTGGCGCGACTGACTGTATTAATCCTAAGGATTTTGATAAACCAATCCAAGATGTGATTGTTGAAATGACTGACGGTGGTGTCGATTTCTCATTTGAATGTATTGGTAACGTCAATGTAATGCGCAGTGCATTAGAGTGCTGCCATAAAGGCTGGGGCGAGTCGGTGATTATTGGTGTTGCTGGTGCCGGCCAAGAAATATCAACCCGTCCATTCCAGTTAGTCACTGGTCGTGTGTGGCGTGGCAGTGCATTTGGTGGCGTTAAAGGACGCAGTGAGTTACCTGGTATTGTTGAACAATACTTAGCGGGTGAGTTTAAGTTAGACCAATTTATTACTCACACCATGGGCCTTGAAGGTATTAACGAAGCATTTGATTTAATGCACAAAGGCGAAAGTATTCGAAGTGTAATTCACTTTGCTAAGTAATACTTAATTGCTCATCACAGGCGCAGTTAAGGGTAAAGTCACTTAACTGCGTTCTGATAAATAAGGACACATAATGACCATTGAAAGTATCAGCAGTACCAAAGCATTTGGTGGTTGGCATAAACAATATAGTCATCATTCAAGCACACTTAATTGTGCAATGCGGTTTGCCATTTACTTGCCGCCCCAAGCAGAAAGCCAAGCAGTACCTGTTTTATATTGGTTGTCAGGACTCACCTGTACTGATGAAAATTTTATGCAAAAAGCAGGTGCACAACGTATAGCAGCTGAATTAGGTATGGCGATAGTCGCGCCCGATACTAGCCCACGAGGAGAAGGCGTCGCAGATGATCCCGACGGCGCTTATGACTTTGGTTTAGGTGCAGGCTTTTATCTTAATGCTACCAAACCGCCATTTAGTCAGCATTATCAAATGTATGATTACGTGGTTAACGAATTGCCGGCATTGATTGAAGCTCATTTTCCGGTAACAGAACAACGTAGTATAAGCGGCCATTCCATGGGTGGACATGGTGCCTTAACCATCGCACTTAAAAATCCGCACAGATATAATAGCTTGTCAGCATTTAGTCCAATCTGTCATCCAATGGACTGTCCTTGGGGTATAAAAGCATTTCGCGGCTACTTAGGTGATGATCAGCAACAATGGCAGCAATACGACAGCAGTGAGTTGATGGCTAAAAGCCAGCAATTTGTGCCTGCGCTGGTGGACCAAGGCAGTAAGGACAACTTTTTAGACGAACAACTAAAACCGCAAATCTTAGTGCAAGCCGCTAAAAACAAAGGCTACCCGCTAGAACTAAGAATGCAGCCAGGCTATGACCACAGCTATTATTTTATCGCGACCTTTATTGAAGACCATCTGCGTTTTCATGCAAAGCACTTAGCGCTTTTATAGACAGCTACTGTCATTAAAATAAAAACGAGCCCTTCAGGCTCGTTTTTTTATCTCTATGAATACCCTAATGACTTTTTTCTAAGCGAGAAAAATAATCTTTTGCTGCAGCCCTAACCTTAGGCGCCAGCAATAAAGCAGACGTCATAGTCGGTATTGCCATTAACGCGTAAGCGGCATCAATAATGTTAACAATTTCTTGCAAGCTAGCCGTTGCGGCAAACAAAATGGCTAATAAATAAAAGTATTGGTAAAAACGGATACGTTTACGCCCAAATAGAAACGCAAAACACTGACCACCATAAAATGCTTGGGTAAATATGGTACTAATGCTGAAAAATATCACACATAAAATAAGTAAATACGGCCCAACACCAGGCATAGTAATTTCAAAAGCTTGCGCCGATAAATTAACCCCTTCAGCTTCAGTACCTTGCCACACACCCGAGATTAAAATAATCATAGCAGTGGCAGTACAAACCAATAGAGTATCAATAGCAGGGCCTAACATGGCCACTAAGCCTTCTTTAACTGGTTCATTGGTTTTGGCACTACCATGAGCCATAACCTCAGTGCCTATCCCAGCCTCGTTTGAGAATGCAGCACGACGAATACCAATTAGCATAGTCCCTAAAATACCGCCACCTACTGAATTTAATGAAAAAGCCTCGGAGAAAATAAGACTAAAATACCCCGGTATTTGCTCAATATTTGTCACAATGACATACGCAGCGCAGCTCATGTAAATTAAGATCATTAATGGCACAACTTTAGATGCTACTGTCGCGATCCGCTTAATACCGCCTAAAATCACGCTGGCAACAATCACCATCACCACAATACCTAAGCTTAAATCGAGCCAAAAAGTGGATTGATCAGCAGGAAAATGACCTGGTTTAACAAATACCCATTCACGAATAATCTGCACTAATTGATTAGAATTGAATAACGGAAAATTACCAATTAAACCAACAACGCAGAAAAACACGGCTAAAAAATGCCATTTTTTACTTAATCCTTGGGTAATGATGTACATAGGGCCACCCTGTACATCACCATTCTCATCTTTACCGCGGTACATAATGGCTAAAGTACAGGTAAAAAACTTGGTTGCCATACCAACAATAGCGCTAATCCACATCCAAAAAATAGCCCCTGGGCCCCCCACCATAATGGCAACAGCGACACTACCAATATTGCCCATTCCCACGGTACCAGCCATGGCACTGGATAATGCCCCTGCATGGCTAATATGACCTTCGGCGCCATCATCAGGATACTTGCCCCTAACGACATTAATCGCGTGACCTATATAGCGAAAAGGCACAAATCGAGAGTAAATAAGGAAGAATAACCCGCCGCCGACGAGTAAAATAAGCATGTGTGGACCCCATGCAAGGTCGGCAAATTGTTTAGTTATTTCAGCAATATTCATTAAAACCTGTTGTTATATTGTTAAATAGAGCTTAAGAAAATACTGATATTACCCACACAGCGCAATGAAAAATAAGCGTAAAATAGATGAATAAATTTAATCATTGGAAATCAACATGACAAAAATAGCATTATTAGTAGGCACAACATTAGGCGGTTCAGAATATGTTGCCGATGAAATGGCAGCTCAACTTACTCAGTTAGATCATCAAACAGAGGTATTTATAGAGCCAAATTTGGATGAATTAGCTGATTTTTCACTGTGGATCATTGTCTGTTCTACTCATGGAGCTGGCGATCTACCCGATAATATCGTGCCCTTTTATCAACAATTAATGATCGAAAAGCCCGATCTTAGTCATATTAAGTTCGCATTGTGTGCAATTGGCGACTCAAGCTATGATACTTTTTGCCAAGGACCTGAAAAAATCATCGCACAACTTTTACAGCATGGATCAAATGCTATTGTGGATAAGCTCCAAATCGATGTACAACACGATCCTATCCCTGAAGAACCTGCTCTAGCGTGGTTGTTACAATGGCAGCATCTTATCTAAACACCAATAAACCCGATCTTATCTTGCATAAATCATGATCAATCCACAGATTAGATCACACTTACCCACAATATAACCTTTATAAGTATAACTTTGTGGATAAGCTATTATTTTTAGCGATCATAACTCTGTACTATTCACACTCCGATCCGCTCAATGATCACCCTTGTGGATAAGTAGCCGATCTATCCCCATGTTATCTTGAGTTTGATCGCGATCAGATCACAGGTTAGTTTTTACTTTACTATATGATTTTAATAAGGAATAAAAGTTATCAACAGAAAAGTCCGATCCTAATAATAAACATAATAAAAAGATCTATATAAAGATCTTAAGATCTATTAAGCAAACCGCATATTGATCAATCAATGAAAAATGATCGTTCACGTTAAGACAAGCAAGTGCTAAAATGATCCAATCGAAAAAAGATTAAATTCGAATTCAACTTTCTTAGCTATCAAAGGTCAGATAATGCATTTTCATGAACGGTTTGATGTAATTGTTGTAGGTGGTGGTCATGCCGGAACTGAAGCCGCACTTGCTGCTGCAAGAATGGGCTCAAAAACATTATTGTTAACCCACAACATCGACACACTTGGGCAAATGTCTTGCAACCCTGCTATCGGCGGAATAGGTAAAGGCCATTTAGTTAAAGAAATTGATGCTTTGGGCGGTGCTATGGCAACAGCTACTGACTTTGCAGGCATTCAATTTAGAACATTAAATTCAAGCAAAGGCCCAGCTGTTCGTGCAACACGAGCCCAAGCAGACAGAGCTTTATATCGCCAAAAGATCCAAAGCATTTTACAGAACCAAGTTAACTTACGTATTTTTCAACAAGCTGTAGACGATTTAGTTGTTGAAAATAATAAAGTTGTTGGTGTAGTAACTCAAATGGGACTAGCATTTGAAGCGCCAGCGATCGTATTAACAACAGGCACATTTTTAAGCGGCAAAATTCATATTGGAATGCAAAATTACAGTGGTGGTAGAGCGGGTGATCCTCCAGCCATTGCGTTAGCAAATCGATTACGTGAATTAAATATACGTGTTGGTCGCTTAAAAACCGGTACACCACCGCGTATCGATGCCAATAGCATAGATTTTTCACAAATGACCGAACAAAAGGGTGATACACCATTACCAGTTATGTCATTTATTGGTGATGTCAGCCAACATCCAAGACAAATTTCATGTTTTATTACTCATACCAATGAGAAAACTCACGATATTATTCGTGGCGGATTAGATCGCAGCCCTATGTACTCTGGCGTGATTGAAGGGATCGGACCCCGTTACTGTCCATCAATTGAAGATAAAATTCATCGTTTTGCAGATAAATCGTCACATCAGATCTTTATTGAGCCAGAAGGCTTAAGCACTAATGAGATCTATCCAAACGGTATCTCAACCAGTTTGCCATTTGACGTACAGTTAAATTTAGTTCGATCAATTAAAGGTATGGAAAACGCTGAAATTATGCGTCCAGGCTATGCGATTGAATATGACTATTTTGATCCTCGCGATCTTAAAAACTCATTAGAAACTAAGGCCATTGAAGGACTTTATTTCGCAGGTCAGATTAATGGCACTACAGGCTATGAAGAAGCAGGTGCTCAAGGCTTACTTGCAGGTATGAACGCATCACTACAAGTTCAAGGCAAAGAAGCATGGTGCCCTCGTCGTGATCAAGCTTATCTTGGCGTACTAGTAGATGATTTATCTACTTTAGGCACTAAAGAACCGTACCGCATGTTCACCAGCCGCGCAGAATATCGTTTGTTACTTCGTGAAGATAATGCCGATTTACGCTTAACAGAAAAAGGCCGTGAACTTGGATTAGTTGATGACAATCGCTGGGCATCATTTGTTACCAAGAGAGAATCAATTGAATTAGAACTTCAGCGTTTACGCGGCCAATGGGTTCACCCTAACTCACCTTTGCTTGAAGTACTTAATCCACAATTAAATACGCCTATTTCACGTGAAGCATCATTTGAAGACCTACTTCGTCGTCCGGAAATGGATTATACCAAGTTAATGTCTCTGGAAGGTTTTGGACCTGGACTAGAAGATCCTCAAGCAGCTGAGCAAGTACAAATTCAGGTAAAATATTCGGGTTATATTCAGCGTCAACAAGATGAAATTGATAAAGCTATTCGTCATGAAAGCTCACTATTACCACTTGATCTAGACTATCAAGAGGTCCCTGGTTTATCTAATGAAGTGATCGCAAAATTGAATAACCATAAACCCGATACTGTCGGACAAGCATCACGGATCTCAGGGATCACTCCTGCAGCAATATCAATTTTGTTAGTTCATTTGAAAAAAAGAGGTTTATTGCGAAAAATAGCCTAAAACAGATCATTTTTTCAAATCAATAACACAAGGGAAGCCATAAGGCTTCCCTTAGTGCTTTTACGGCTTCATAATAACTGCCGTCTTTATAACGTAACTTACGAGGCTTTCTGTGTTATCTGCCCAACTTAAATCCTATTTAGCTGAAATGAATATGTCGGCCACTGAATTACAACAAAAACAATTAATAGGTTTTGTTGAAATGCTTAATAAATGGAATAAGGCTTATAACCTCACCTCCGTTCGCGATCCTGAGCAAATGTTAATCCGCCATGTTATGGACAGTTTAACCGTTTCTCCTTATCTTGAAGGGCAGCGTTTTATCGATGTGGGAACCGGTCCTGGTTTACCAGGGATCCCATTAGCCATTATGAATCCAGATAAGCAGTTTGTATTACTCGATAGTTTAGGTAAACGGATCCGTTTTCAGAAGCAGGTTCAGTTCGAGTTAAAAATTAATAACATCACTTCAATAGAAAGTCGTGTTGAAGCTTATAATCCTGATATTAAATTTGACGGAGTATTAAGCAGAGCATTTGCATCTATTCAAGATATGCTCAGTTGGTGTCACCATTTACCAACTGAAAAAGGCACTTTTTATGCATTAAAAGGCCAGTTAAATCAGCAAGAATTAGACGACATGCCAACAGGATTTTCGTTGGTAGAAACCATAGTATTGCATGTACCAAAGTTAGATGAACAGCGACATTTATTAAAAATTGCTAAGCAATAAATCGCATTTCTTTCGCTAATAAAGCTAACCGGACATCAATAATTAAAGACAGGATGACATTGTGGGTAAAATCATTGCCGTAGCCAACCAAAAAGGTGGCGTTGGAAAAACAACAACTTGCGTTAATTTAGCCGCATCACTTGCCGCCACAAAGCGTAGAGTGTTGTTGATCGATTTGGATCCGCAAGGTAATGCGACTATGGGCAGTGGTATCGATAAGTATGAAGTCGATAACACAGCTTATGAATTATTAGTCGAAGAAAAACCCTTTGCTGAGATTGTGATTAAAAATACCGTTGGAAAATATGATTTGATCGCAAGTAATGGTGATGTTACTGCGGCAGAAATTAAATTGATGGAATTTTATGCTCGTGAAATACGTTTACGTAATGCATTAGCGCCAATCAAAGATGATTACGATTATATTTTCATCGACTGCCCGCCATCGCTCAATATGCTTACCGTGAATGCTATGTCTGCTGCAGATTCAGTACTTGTGCCAATGCAATGCGAATATTATGCCCTAGAAGGTTTAACGGCATTGATTGATACCATTACTAAGCTAGGCGCCATGGTCAACCCAACCCTGAGCATAGAAGGTATTTTACGCACTATGTATGATCCGCGTAATCGTTTATCTAATGATGTATCTGATCAACTCAAGCAACATTTTGGCGATAAAGTATATCGTACCGTCATACCGCGAAATGTTCGTTTAGCCGAAGCCCCTAGTTTTGGTGCACCTGCCATGTATTACGACAAATCGAGTGCTGGCGCTAAAGCTTATTTAGCCCTAGCGGGTGAAATTATCCGTCGTGCAGAACAGCAAACTCAACCAAAACAAGCGTAGGATATAAAAATGACTTTAAAAAAGCGCGGTTTAGGTAAAGGCTTGGATGCCTTATTAAGCCACAGTAATGCCGCTAGTCGTAAAAGTGATCAGGCTGAAGAACAGCAATCTACTCCGCTAAGTGACTTACTCCACCTCGATCTTGACTTATTACAGCCCGGTAAATATCAACCTCGTAAAGATATGTCGCCAGAAGCATTAGAAGAGCTGGCTGAGTCTATTCGTGCTCAAGGGGTGATACAACCGATAGTGATCCGTAAAATTTCTGAAACTCATTATGAAATTATTGCCGGTGAACGCCGTTGGCGTGCTGCTCAATTAGCTAAATTAAATAAAGTCCCGTGTATTGTTAAGCAAGTGGCTGATGATGCCGCGGTCGCTATCGCGTTAATTGAAAATATTCAGCGTGAAGACTTAAATGCAATGGAAGAAGCGATTGCATTACAACGATTACTTGAAGAATTTGAATTAACTCATCAACAAGTTGCTGATGCTGTAGGTAAATCTCGTGTAAGTGTGTCTAATTTATTACGTTTAAATAGCCTTAATGAGCCTGTTAAACGTTTGTTAGAGAATGGTGATATCGACATGGGCCATGCGCGTGCGTTATTGGCATTAGAGGGTGATGAACAGACAAATTTAGCTCGATTAGTGGCTTCTAAAGAAATGACTGTTCGAGAAACTGAACGATTAGTGAATAAAGCCTTAAATCCGACTAAAGACGCCGAAACACCAGCTAAAGATCATGATGTTAGCCGCTTAGAACAAGAGTTAATTGAAAGACTCGGTGCCAAGGTTGCCATCAATCATGGCAGTAAAGGTAAAGGCAAAATTGTAATAAATTACCAGAATCTTGCTGAATTAGACGGAATTTTAAATAAAATCCGATGATTTGTGAATCAAACCAATTTCATTAGTAAGTTTGTGACAGAGCTCTAATTTTTGTTTTCGATAATTTAGCGCCGAATAGTGTGCAAAATCGTCGTTTTACTATCATCAAAGTTGCAAACAAAGCGCGAAAAGGTATACTTTGCAGGCTTTTTGAATCTTAAGGCTAGTTTAATATTTTAAATTTAACATTAGGACCGCGAAAAGCAATAATGCGGAGATATGAAGTTGGGTAATGTTTTAGCGCGTCGTGGCAGGTTAGCAGCCTATAAATTAGTGCTGGTACAAGCTATCGTCGCGAGTATTATTTCAACACTATTTTTCGTTATGTGGGGAGCACAGTATGGCCTATCTGCACTTGCAGGTGGTGTAATTGCTGTACTTCCTAATTTTGTATTCGCAACCCTAGCTTTCTCACATAGTGGAGCAAGCTCTGCAGCAAAAGTGATTAAAAGCTTTTACTGGGGGGAAGCGGTAAAGATGCTGTTGACCATTGGATTATTTTCGTTAGTGTTTATCAATATGAAAGTCGGTTTTATGCCGCTTTTTACCTGTTATTCATTAGCGTTAGTTGTACATTGGATAGCACCTTTATATTTCAAGCAAAGTTAAGTGGGATGAATCATGGCTGCAACTGGTGAAGCGTTAACACCGCAGGGCTATATCCAACATCACCTTACCAATTTAAGTGTTGGTGAAGGGTTTTGGACTTGGCACATTGATTCGTTGCTCTTTTCGGTTGGGCTTGGAATGTTGTTCTTATGGCTGTTTTACCGTGCCGGCAAAAATGCGACAACAGGCGTTCCTGGCAAATTTCAATGTTTTGTTGAGATGATTGTTGAGTTCGTAGATAGCAGTGTGAAAGAAACTTTTCACGGCCGCAATCCTGTTATTGCACCTTTAGCTCTGACAATTTTCGTCTGGATTTTCATGATGAACTTCATGGATATGATCCCAGTCGATTGGTTACCTGCATTAGCTTCGTTAGCTGGTGTGCCATACCTAAAAGTTGTTCCGACTACTGACGTTAACATTACCTTCAGCTTAGCTCTTGGTGTGTTTGTGCTGATTATTTATTACAGCATTAAAGTCAAAGGTGTTTCAGGTTTTGTTAAAGAACTAACATTTCAGCCTTTTAACCATTGGGCAATGATACCCGTCAACTTATTATTAGAAACAGTGACTCTAGTTGCGAAGCCGATTTCATTGGCTCTACGACTATTTGGTAACTTGTACGCTGGTGAGTTGATATTTATCCTTATTGCATTGATGTACGGTTCTAACGTGGCGTTATCTGCTCTAGGTGTAGGATTACAACTAGGTTGGTTAATTTTCCATATTTTAGTTATTACTTTACAAGCATTTATTTTCATGATGTTGACTATTGTTTATTTAAGCATGGCACATGAAGATCATTAAGGGTAACCGAAAAATTTTTTGACCTAAATCATTAATAACAACGATTTAGAATATTGGAGATAGATATGGAAACTGTATTAGGAATGACGGCTATTGCTGTTGCTCTACTTATTGGTATGGGTGCATTAGGAACAGCTATCGGTTTCGGCCTTTTAGGTGGAAAGTTTTTAGAAGGTGCAGCTCGTCAGCCAGAAATGGCGCCTATGTTACAAGTTAAAATGTTCATCGTAGCGGGTCTTCTAGATGCCGTAACTATGATTGGTGTAGGTATTGCGCTATTTATGCTATTTACTAACCCATTGGGTGCAATGCTTTAACTAACGCTTCTGTCTTTAATCTAACTAGGAGGCTGTTGTGAATTTCAACGCTACCCTATTCGGTCAGACGGTTGCCTTTATTCTCTTCGTGTGGTTTTGCATGAAGTTTGTATGGCCTCCGTTGATGAATGCCATCGAAGAACGCCAGAAGAAAATTGCTGATGGTCTGGCGGATGCCGGCCGTGCAGCAAAAGATCTAGAGTTAGCACAAATTAAAGCTACTGAGCAACTAAAAGAAGCAAAAGTAACTGCCAACGAAATTATTGAGCAAGCTAATAAGCGTAAGGCTCAAATCGTTGATGAAGCTAAAGTTGAAGCACAAACTGAGCGAGCTAAAATTATCGCCCAGGGTCAAGCAGAAATTGAAAACGAACGTAATCGCGTGAAAGACGACCTGCGTAAGCAAGTTGCTTCTCTAGCCATCATTGGTGCAGAGAAAATTCTTGAACGTACGATTGATCCAGAAGCCCACAGTGACATTGTTAATAAACTTGTTGCTGAAATTTGATTAAGGGAGTTGAGTTATGGCTGAATTAAGCACCATCGCTCGCCCTTACGCAAAGGCAGCTTTTGATTTTGCTGTTGAGCATAAAGCAGTAGATAGTTGGACAGAAATGTTAACTTTCGCTTCATTGGTGAGTGAAAACGAATCAATCAAGCCACTGCTAAATGGTACTCTCGCGAGTACACAACTCGCTTCACTGTTTATTAAAGTATGCGGTGAGCAAGTCAATGAGCAAGGTCAAAACCTGATAAAGGTAATGGCTGAAAACGGTCGTTTAGGGATACTGTCAACAGTATCGCTACTTTTTGCTGAATACCGTAATGAGTGGGCAAAAGAAGTTGAGGCCGATGTGGTTTCTGCTACTGAGCTAAGCTCTGAGCAACAGCAGCAAATTAGTGTTTCTTTAGAGAAACGTCTCGCACGCAAAGTTAAGCTGAATTGCAGCATCGACGCATCGCTTATTGGCGGTGTAATTATTAAATCAGGCGACCTAGTCATTGATGGCTCGGTAAGCGGTAAGTTATCGCGTTTGTCTGAAAAGCTGCAGTCGTAATTGGGAGTTTGAGCATGCAACTGAATTCCACTGAAATCAGCGATCTGATTAAGCAGCGGATCGAGCAGTTCGACGTCGTTAGTGAAGCTCGCAACGAAGGTACTATCGTTGCAGTAAGTGACGGCATCATTCGCATTAACGGCCTAGCCGATGTAATGCAAGGTGAAATGATCGAACTGCCTGGTGGCTGTTTTGCAATCGCGTTGAACTTAGAACGTGATTCTGTCGGCGCCGTAGTGATGGGACCTTATGCTAATTTAGCAGAAGGTGATAAAGTTAGAACCACTGGTCGTATTCTTGAAGTACCGGTGGGTCGTGGTCTACTTGGCCGCGTTGTTAACACTCTAGGTGAGCCTATTGATGGAAAAGGACCTATCGACAACGATGGTTTCTCTCCTGTTGAAGTAATTGCCCCTGGTGTTATTGAACGTAAGTCAGTATCACAACCAATCCAAACTGGTTATAAAGCCGTTGATGCCATGATCCCTATTGGTCGTGGTCAACGTGAATTGATTATTGGTGACCGTCAGACTGGTAAAACAGCGATGGCTATTGATGCAATTATCAACCAGAAAGAATCAGGCATTAAGTGTGTCTATGTTGCTATTGGTCAGAAAGCTTCTACCATCGCAAACGTAGTACGCAAGCTTGAAGAACATGGTGCATTAGCTAACACTATCGTTGTTGTTGCATCAGCTTCTGAAGCTGCAGCACTGCAATATTTAGCGCCATATTCTGGTTGTTCTATGGGTGAATACTTCCGTGACCGCGGTGAAGATTCTTTAATCGTATATGATGATTTGTCTAAGCAAGCAGTTGCTTATCGTCAAATTTCTCTACTATTGAAGCGTCCACCAGGACGTGAAGCATACCCAGGTGACGTATTCTATCTACACTCTCGTTTATTAGAGCGTGCTTCACGCGTAAACGTAAATTATGTAGAAAAGTTCACTAACGGTGCAGTAACAGGTCAAACCGGTTCGTTAACCGCGTTACCTATTATTGAAACCCAAGCTGGTGATGTGTCAGCGTTCGTACCGACCAACGTAATTTCTATTACCGATGGTCAGATCTTCCTTGAGACTGACTTGTTTAACTCGGGACTTCGTCCAGCAGTTAACCCAGGTATTTCTGTTTCTCGTGTTGGTGGTGCCGCGCAGACTAAGATCATCAAGAAACTGTCAGGCGGTATTCGTACAGCACTTGCACAGTATCGAGAGCTTGCTGCGTTCTCACAGTTTGCATCTGATTTAGATGATGCAACACGTGCTCAACTTGAGCATGGTGAGCGAGTAACCGAACTAATGAAGCAAAAGCAATATGCTCCTATGAGCGTTGCTGCCCAGTCTGTGTCTATTTTCGCAGCTGAAAAAGGCTACCTTAAAGGTGTTGCTTTAAATGAAATCGGTCGCTTCGAAGCCTCTCTGCTTTCATACATGAACAGTCAACATGCTGACCTAATGAACACCATCAATGCTACTGGCGATTATAACGCTGATATCGAAGGTGAGTTAAAGGCAGGCATGGACAAGTTCATTGAAACCCAAACCTGGTAATAATGAACACGGGGTGTCATTAGGCACCTCAGGTCCCAGATTGGAGAGTAGAGATGGCCAGCGCTAAAGAGATTAAAACCAAGATCGCGAGTGTTAAAAATACTCAGAAGATCACTTCCGCTATGGAAATGGTTGCCGCCAGCAAAATGCGCAGAGCGCAAGAACGCATGGCAGCGAGCCGTCCATATGCAGAAAATATGCGTAAGGTGATCGGTCACGTAGCGCAAGGTACTCTCGAGTATAAACACCCCTATTTAGAGGTGAGAGATGCCAAGCGGGTTGGTTACATTGTTGTAGCAACCGACCGTGGCCTTTGTGGTGGTTTGAACGCTAACCTATTTAAAAAGGTTGTGTCAGACGTTAAAAAGTGGAAAGAACAAGGTGCAAATGTTGAGTTTTGCCCAATTGGTGCCCGTTCTGTTCAGTTTTTTAAAAGCTTTGGTGGTGAAATATCCGCCCATGCATCAGGTTTAGGCGACTCGCCAAAACTTGCTGATTTGATTGGCACTGTTCGTGTCATGTTAAAAGCTTACAACGAAGGTAAACTGGATCGTCTGTACATAGTATTTAACAAATTTGTGAATACCATGTCCCAGACTCCGGTGATCGAACAGCTGCTACCTTTACCTAAGTCAGATGAAGAAGTAGCTAGTTATCCTTGGGATTATATTTACGAGCCTGATCCAAAAGAAGTATTGGATTTATTGTTAACTCGTTATGTAGAGTCTCAAGTATATCAAGGTGTTGTTGAAAATATTGCATCTGAACAGGCTGCCCGTATGGTAGCCATGAAGGCGGCAACAGATAACGCCGGCGAAATGATCGATGATTTGCAACTCGTCTATAACAAGGCCCGTCAGGCTGCGATTACGCAAGAACTGTCGGAAATTGTTGCAGGCGCTGCAGCGGTTTAGGTTTAGGTAACGAAATCAAGTTTAGAGGATTAATCATGAGCACAGGTACTGTTGTCCAAGTAATTGGCGCGGTTGTGGACGTAGAGTTTCCACAAGATTCTGTACCTCGAGTATATGACGCTCTGAAGATCACTGGTGAAGGCGCCTGTAATGGTTTGGTGCTGGAAGTTCAGCAGCAGCTAGGTGGTGGTGTTGTTCGTACCATCGCTATGGGTTCTTCTGATGGTCTGCGTCGTGGTCTAGAGGTAGCAAACTCAGGTTCACCAATTACTGTTCCGGTAGGGGTTGCAACCCTTGGCCGTATTATGAACGTATTGGGCGAGCCTATCGATGAAGCGGGTCCTATCGGTGAAGAAGAGCGTTATGTTATTCACCGTGCAGCTCCTTCATACGAAGATCAGTCAAATTCAACTGAGCTTTTAGAGACAGGTATCAAGGTTATCGACCTTGTTTGTCCTTTCGCTAAAGGTGGTAAAGTCGGTCTGTTCGGTGGTGCTGGTGTTGGTAAAACAGTTAACATGATGGAACTGATTAACAACATCGCTAAAGCTCACTCTGGTCTTTCTGTTTTCGCTGGTGTTGGTGAGCGTACCCGTGAGGGTAACGACTTCTACTACGAGATGGAAGATTCAGGCGTATTAGACAAAGTAGCCATGGTTTATGGTCAGATGAACGAGCCTCCAGGAAACCGTTTACGCGTAGCGTTAACTGGCCTGAGTATCGCTGAAAAGTTCCGTGACGAAGGTCGTGACGTATTGTTGTTCGTGGACAACATTTATCGTTACACCTTAGCCGGTACTGAAGTATCTGCACTATTAGGTCGTATGCCTTCTGCGGTAGGTTATCAGCCAACACTAGCTGAAGAGATGGGTGTTCTTCAAGAACGTATCACTTCAACTAAGTCTGGTTCGATTACTTCTGTGCAAGCAGTATATGTACCTGCGGATGACTTAACTGATCCGTCACCAGCCACAACCTTCGCTCACTTAGATGCGACTGTTGTATTGTCTCGTCAAATTGCTTCTTTGGGTATTTACCCAGCGGTTGACCCATTGGATTCGACTTCACGTCAGTTAGATCCACAGGTTGTTGGCCAAGAGCATTATGATGTTGCAAACGGTGTACAAACTGTATTACAGCGTTATAAAGAGCTGAAAGACATTATTGCTATCTTGGGTATGGATGAATTGTCAGATGATGACAAAACCATGGTATTCCGAGCGCGTAAGATTGAGCGTTTCTTATCTCAACCTTTCTTCGTAGCAGAAGTCTTTACTGGTTCTCCTGGTAAGTACGTTTCTCTTAAAGACACTATTCGTGGCTTTAAGGGTATCTTGGATGGTGAGTTCGATCATATCCCTGAGCAAGCGTTCTACATGGTTGGTTCAATCGATGAAGCTGTCGAGAAAGCTAACAAAAAGAAATAACTAGGCCGTAAAGCTTAGTTCTTTAAGGAGAACTTGATGGCAGCCAAAACAGTCCAACTTGATATTGTTAGTGCAGAAAACAGCATCTACCACGGCCAAGTTAGCTTCTTTGAAGTTACTGGTGCTGAAGGTGAGTTAGGTATTATGCCTAACCATGTTGCGTTACTGACAAAAATCAAGCCTGGTATGGCGCGCTTTATCAAGCAAGATGGTAGTGAAGAAGTGTTGTATCTATCAGGTGGTTTACTTGAAGTACAACCTACTGCAATTTCAGTACTTGCTGATGTAGCATTACGTGCCGATGATATTGATGAAAAAGCTGCTTTAGAAGCCAAAGAACGTGCTGAGCAAGCAATTGCCAACGCCGGAGTTGACTTCAATTATGAAGCCGCAGCAATCGAGTTAGCCAAATCTTTGGCTCAATTACGTGTTGTTGAATGCATCAAGAAAAATATCACCAGATAATCTGATTATTTGACGCTTAAAAGGCGACTCTTTATGAGTCGCCTTTTTTATTGCCTATTATCGGCTAATTAACCCCCTGCCTGTTTTCCCTTTTGACCATATTCCGTTAAAATGAGCGCAAATCTATATCGGTTCATTAAAGGAATGCTCAATGTCGTTAAATGTTGTGATCTTAGCTGCAGGAAAAGGAACTCGGATGCGCTCAGATCTCCCAAAGGTTCTGCATCCTATTGCTCATAAAAGTATGGTGCAACATGTGATAGATACTGCCAATGCCTTAGGTTCAGACGCTATTCAGTTAGTGTATGGTTATGGCGCAGATAAATTACAAACAGCACTTGGCGAACAAGCATTAAACTGGGTATTACAGGCTGAACAACTGGGTACCGGCCATGCGGTTGCCCAAGCAAACCCGAATATTAACGATAACGATACAGTATTAATCCTTTACGGTGATGTACCGCTTATTCAGCAATCAACCCTAGAAGCATTATTAGCTGCACGCCCTGTGAATGGCTTGGCTATTTTGACTGTTAATTTACCTAACCCAAGCGGTTACGGTCGCATAGTGCGCGAACAAGGCAGCGTCGTCGGAATTGTTGAGCAAAAAGATGCTAACGCTGAACAGCTAGCCATAACCGAAGTGAACACAGGTATCATGGTTGTGCCGGGTAAGCAGTTAAAAGCCTGGTTAAATCGTTTATCGAATAATAATGCTCAAGGTGAATACTACCTTACCGACATCATTGCCATGGCAAAGGCTGATGGCGTTGAAATTAGCACATCACAGCCACAATCGGCTATCGAAGTTGAAGGCGCTAACAATCGCGTGCAACTTGCCCAATTAGAAAGAGCTTATCAAGCTCGTGCTGCTGAAAAACTGATGCTCGACGGTGCTAATCTCCGCGATCCTGCGCGTATTGATATTCGCGGCGATGTGACTGTTGGTATGGATGTGATGATAGATGTTAACGTTATTTTTCAAGGTAAAGTAACCCTAGGCAACAATGTGACAATCGGCGCAGGTGCTATTTTGATTGATTGCGACATTGCCGATAATGCAGAAATTAAACCTTATACTATTGTAGAAGACGCTAAGCTTGGACAAGCCGCGAGTGCAGGACCTTTTGCCCGTTTACGCCCAGGGGCAGAGCTTAAAGAAGATGCTCATATAGGTAACTTTGTCGAAATTAAAAAGAGTGTATTAGGTAAAGGTTCTAAAGCTGGCCACTTAGCCTATTTAGGTGATGCACACATTGGCGCTGGCGTGAATATCGGTGCCGGTACAATTACCTGTAACTATGACGGTGCCAATAAGTTTATTACTACCATTGAAGATGGCGTATTCGTCGGCAGTGATACTCAGTTAGTAGCACCTGTTACCATAGGCAAAAATGCCACTCTAGGGGCTGGATCAACCATAACCAAAGATGTTGCTGAAAATGAACTGGTGATTACTCGCGTTAAACAGCGCCATATTACTGGTTGGCAGCGTCCGATAAAAATTAAAAAATAACGGTTAACTCAAATATAATCAAGCGGCCATGAGCCGCTTTTTTTATTATTTATAGATTTTTTATATGAAAATTATACTGAAAAAAGGTTTGTTATAAGTTTGATTTATGTTAATTAAATGTTCTCAATTGACTGGTTTTAAATGAATTTATAGCTATGTCACAAGTAAGTGTAAATTTTTCACAAATAAGTTTAAATAAAAACAATTCTCATTTATATTCCCCTCAATTGTTAGACTGAAAGTCTTATTGAGGAGTTGGTCATGGTATTTAAATATTCAGTTATAGGTTTGGCTGTTGGTTCAGCATTAATGGCGATGCCTGTTATGGCAGAAGTGTCGAGTGACGCTAACATAGAGCGCATTAATGTGACCGGTCGTACCTTTAACGATTATAAAGTTGCTACAGCATCTGGCGCTATGCGCGGTGATATCGACTTAATGGATACCCCACAGTCAGTTAATGTTATCCCTGATTTTGTTACCGATGAACAATTAGCTACTAACCTTGCAGAAGTGTTAGTTAACGATTCCAGCGTGACGGCAGGAACGACACGCTGGAACCGCCAAGTCTTTAGCATCCGTGGTTTTGAGTTAGATTCGGGTAATGGTTATCTGATTAATGGCCACCAGCAATGGTCTCACTATGTACAACCTATTGAAACGCTACAGCAAGTTGAAGTGCTGAAAGGTCCTTCTAGTATGTTGTATGGCCAATCTGGTCCTGGTGGTTTGGTCAATATGGTCACTAAAAAGCCGACTTATGATTCTATGCTTGATGTGGGTATAGATACAGATGGTTACGGTTCTACCCGTGCGCAGATCGATGCGGGAGGAAGCTTAAATGATGCCCAAAGTATTCGTTATCGTGGAGTGTTAGTTAAGCAAGACACAACATATTGGCGTGAATATTCAACCACCGAAGAAAATCAAGAACGCGATCGTTGGTTAGGTTATCTTAATATGGAATTTGACTTAACTGATGATGTATTACTGTCAGTGAAATACGATCACACTCAAGATAAAGCCGGTATTGATGCCGGTGGTTGGTTAGATAAACAAGGTAATGTCATTGGCGAACGTAAAACCGTTTGGGATGCGCCTTGGGCCTTTACCGATAATACCGTGTCAAACTTAGGTGCCGATCTTACTTGGCATATGAGTGATAACTGGAAAGTCAAAGCGGGCTATAACGATCAACAATTCAATCGACAACGTTTTGACTCAGCGCCACAATACACCACAGATCCTCTTAGCAATGGTTATAGCATTAAACCATTCGATCGTTACGATGACTGGCAACATAAAACGGCTTATGTAGATTTTACAGGCGAGTTTGATTTTGCCGGAGTTCAACATCAGTTATTAATTGGCGCAAATTACCTAGATTATTTTTATCAGCAACAGATCCAACGTGGTAAAGCCCAAACCGTGACTCCAGGGCAGCCTGTTATTAAGCCTGATCTTGATTACCATTCAAGTGTTAAAGGTGATCCTAGCGAATACAAATATTATGGCTTCTATTTGCAAGATTTAATGACGCTTAATGAACAATGGAAGCTGCTTACTGGTGTTCGTTACGATGAGCAAAAGAAAGACGGTTTAGGTCAGAACAGTTATGCGGTATCGCCTAAGTTTGGGGTGATTTACTCGCCCATGGAAAATGGCAGTATTTACCTAAACTATTCAAAAAGTTTTACCCCGCAAGGTGCTGTTAATAATCTATTTGATGTTAACGATGAACTGGATTTAAAACCTGAATATGGTATTCAGTATGAAGTTGGTACTAAGTGGGAACTGTTCAACGATAGCTTATTACTGACCGCGGCTGTATTTGATATCACCCTTGAGAATATTACAATATCTGAAGTACTCCCGACTCCAATAGGTCCCTATACTGATATTACGACTCAAGGTGGTGAGCAGAAGCATCGTGGATTTGAAGTGGGCGCTCAAGGCCAGATAAGTGACAATTGGTTTATGACATCTTCCATGATGTACCTTGATGCTGAATATCACACTGGCGATGAACGTGAAGGTAAAACGCCTGTTGATGCGCCAGAATGGTCTGCCAATATCTGGACTCGCTACCAAATGAACGAAGATTTTGCGCTGAATTTTGGTGCTATCTATGTTGGCGAGCGTTTTGCCAATACCGATAACAGTATTCGCAAAGACGGCTATGTTCGTTTTGACATTGGTGCCGCTTACACTATGGATGTTATGGGTAAAGACGTAAGCGTACGTGCAAATGTCAGAAACTTATTTGATACCGATTATATTGAAGGTGGTCAATATAATATGGTGACTATTGGTCAAGAGCGTAACTTCAGTGTTGCCGCAGAGGTTAAGTTCTAATATGGCTAGTTAACGCTAACTTATCTTAATTAGTTCATAAAAAGCCTCTGCATATTTCAGAGGCTTTTTTGTACATTTATTTCAACTTTTGAGTTATAAGATCTAGATAAAGTTTCATTTGATGCTAAAATACCTTTCGTTTCGAAACTTATGCGGAAAGTAGTTAATTTAAATGACTAAACGTAACACCCAACAACGTCGCCATTCGATCATTAAATTGGTTAATGAGCAAGGCGAAGTCAGTGTCGACGAACTGGCTAATTTATTTGCCACTTCCGAAGTTACGATCCGTAAAGATTTGGCTATGCTTGAAACCCATGGATTATTGTTACGACGTTATGGTGGCGCCGTGCCTTTACCACAAGAAATGACCCAAATAGCCAACGAAAACCTGTCTTTAAATAAACAAGCTATTGCTGCTAAAGCCGCTGAGCTGATCCGCGACCATAATCGGATCATCATTGACAGTGGCAGTACCACATCAGGCATCATTCAACAGCTTAATGGTAAGCATGGTTTAGTGGTCATGACCAATTCATTACAACTGGCTAATGCCATTCATGAACTTGAAAATGAGCCGACATTATTGATGACCGGTGGCACCTGGGATCCCCATTCCGAGTCTTTTCAAGGTCAAGTGGCTGAGCAGGTTTTACGTTCATATAACTTCGACCAACTGTTTATCGGTGCCGACGGTATCGACCTTAACCGCGGCACAACCACGTTTAACGAGCTAACTGGCTTGAGTAAAGTGATGGCAGAAATGTCACGTGAAGTGGTGGTACTACTGGAATCTACCAAAATTGGTCGACGAATCCCTAATCTTGAGCTGCCCTGGGAAGTGGTTAATGTCTTAGTTACCGACGACAACATTACCCAAGAAGCCGTTAACACTATTTCAGCACATGGCGTCAGAGTCATTCTCGCGCCATACGCTAAGTAAACAAATTAAATTAAAACAGTAAAGGAAACTAACATGTGTGGAATCGTAGGCGCTGTTGCGCAAAGGGATGTTGCAGAAATTTTAGTCGAAGGCTTACGCCGTCTTGAATATCGTGGTTATGACTCAGCAGGTATTGCTGTCATTCATCAAGGTGAGCTAAGCCGTACTCGCCGTGTAGGTAAAGTACAAGAGTTGTCATCTGCACTTGAGATCACCCCTCTAAGTGGTGGTACCGGTATTGCTCACACTCGTTGGGCAACACACGGTGAACCAACAGAGCGTAATGCACACCCACATTTATCTGAAGGTGATATTGCCGTTGTTCATAACGGTATCATTGAAAACCACAGTAAATTGCGCGAGAGATTAAAAGGTTTAGGTTATGTGTTCTCATCAGACACAGATACCGAAGTGATTTGTCATCTTGTTCATCATGAATTAAAAACAGCCGCGAGCTTATTAGTAGCAGTTCAAGCGACGGTTAAGCAACTTGAAGGTGCCTATGGCACAGTTGTTATCGACCGTCGTGATAGCGAACGCATGGTTGTTGCCCGCAGTGGTAGCCCATTGGTTGTAGGTTATGGTCTGGGTGAAAACTTTGTTGCCTCAGACCAACTTGCATTGTTACCGGTAACGCGTTCATTTGCATTTTTAGAAGAAGGTGATGTAGCAGAAATTACCCGTCGTCAAGTTAACATTTTTGATGTTAATGGCAACGCTGTTCAGCGCGAAATGAAAGAGTCTGAAGTGACTCATGATGCCGGTGACAAAGGTGAATACCGTCACTACATGTTGAAAGAGATTTACGAGCAACCAACTGCGATTGCGCATACTTTAGAAGGTCGTATTGCGGGTGGTAAAGTATTAGATTCAGCCTTTGGTGAAAATGCCGCTGAATTTTTAAAAGACATTAAACACGTGCAAATTATTGCCTGTGGTACCAGTTATCATGCTGGTATGGCCGCGCGTTACTGGTTAGAAGACTGGGCTGGCGTATCATGTAACGTCGAAATTGCATCTGAGTTCCGTTACCGTAAGTCGCACCTGTTCCCAAATAGCTTATTAGTGACGATTTCACAATCTGGTGAAACAGCAGATACTTTAGCGGCAATGCGCCTAGCAAAAGAAATGGGCTACAAAGCCACCTTAACCATCTGTAACTCTGCAGGTTCATCGTTAGTTCGTGAATCGGATATGGCTTACATGATGAAAGCAGGCGTAGAAATAGGTGTCGCATCAACCAAAGCCTTTACTGTGCAACTTGCTGGCTTGTTAATGTTAACCACCGCTATTGGCCGTCATAATGGCATGTCTAGTGAAATGGAAGCGGCTATTACTCAAAGCTTGTTATCAATGCCAGCTAAAGTGGAGCAGGCGCTTGGCTTAAATGATGCTATTGCTGAATTAGCAGAAGACTTTGCTGACAAACAGCATGCATTATTCCTAGGCCGTGGTGATCAATACCCAATCGCGATGGAAGGTGCATTAAAACTCAAAGAGATTTCGTATATTCACGCCGAAGCCTATGCCTCTGGCGAACTAAAGCACGGCCCATTAGCCTTGATTGATGCTGATATGCCAGTGATTGTGGTTGCGCCAAACAATGAGTTACTCGAAAAGCTTAAATCAAACGTTGAAGAAGTGCGCGCCCGTGGTGGATTGATGTATGTGTTTGCCGATGTCGATGCAGAATTTGAGTCAGACGACACAATGAAAGTTATCCAGGTTCCCCATTGTGATGCGTTCATGGCACCATTGATCTACACCATTCCATTGCAGTTACTGTCATATCATGTGGCATTAATTAAAGGTACTGATGTCGACCAACCTCGCAATTTAGCAAAATCAGTTACGGTTGAGTAAGGCTTTGATTTAATTTTAAATTTGTGGAAGTTAAATAGAGTTCGAAACTAGTCATAAAGATAGCTACTAACTGAAAAGTTAGAAACTAAACAAGTTAGCTACTGTGAAATGTTCGAAACTAAGAAAAAGCGACTGACTCATTGAGTGGTCGCTTTTTTTTTAAGATAAAAAGTTATGTTAATGCAATAGTCATGGGTAGTTAAATTCCAGGACGATAGCGTTTGTAACGCAAAACTATTTACCCGGTTTATGTTTATGCGTATCTAAACTTGGATGTTTAGATTTATTCTCAGGGGTAACACTACGTCTTTGATCTGTTTTACCTGTTGATTCAGCTTTTGGCTTAGGGCCTGGTTTTATGCTCATGACGCTCACCTCATGTATAAGTTTATATAAGGCCATTATTTTAAGGCGTGTAGTTAGTTGCTTCGCATTTAGGGCAAGGAGGAAGTGTATCGGAGTTATCATCTAAAATGACTTTTTGCCCACACTTTTTACATGTATAAACACCTTTCCCTGGTTTTTCGCCTGTGCTCGACATAAATATATCTCCTTGATAACTGAATTCAATAATACAAAATGTATTATTGAATCCTATATTGGGTCAAAAAAAGAACAATGCAAGAGTTATTTTTAAGCAGATTCTTAATAGAAATCATTCCAATGATTATGCATTAAGGGCATCATCATATTTCGTTTGATATTAAACTTTGTTAAAACGTTTTTGCCCTCAAAATGTGTTAAAAAATAAATTTATAGGGGCTGTGTTGAACGAGAAACAGACAGTCTAGAAATTGTCTGATAGTCTGAGCAATGGTCATTTTTTGACGAAAAAAAGGACAATTAAATGCGAATTTATAAAAATCGGTGAGTTTTATTTAGGAAAAACTCAGCTATGCATAAAATCAAAAGGACAAAAGGATTTCCCAATTGAAAATTTCCCATATTGATATTCAGAACTTTCGTAAATTAAAAACATGTCGAGTTGAGCTGGCGGATAAAAGTACAATTCTAGTTGGAGCGAACAATAGCGGGAAAACCTCCGCTATGGATGCGCTGATTATGTTTCTAAAAAAATCTAAGCGCAAAGAAGTTTGCACCACAGACATCACATTATCTAATTGGGCTGAAATTAATAAAATTGCCAATGATTGGCTTTCTCGTACTACCGAAGGAAAACCGGCAGATCTATCACTAGATTCTTGGCGATCATTATTACCGGCCATAGATGTTTGGCTTAACGTAGACGAATCGCAAATACACTACGTTAGTCACATTCTACCAACTCTAGATTGGGATGGAGGCCTATTGGGTGTTAGATTAATTCTAGAACCGAAAGATCCAGAAGCTCTTTATAAATCATTTATGGCCGCTTATTCAGCAGCCAAAGAAACCTTAGCTGCACGCAGAACCGAAAAACAAAAAGACAAAGACAAGACTCCCGATTTTGTATCAGCTTTGACCTTATGGCCTACGTCGATGCATGACTTTTTGGATAGAAAGCTACAAGATTTCTTCGCTGTTAATGCTTATGTGTTAGACCCCACACATGCAAAATTAGATCTACCACAGTTGTTTACAGAATTGATGGAACCACTTGAAAGCGACCCTTTTGATGGCCTCTTCAAAATAGACATAATCAACGCTCAAAGAGGATTCTCTGATCCGAACTCAGGCGAGGGAACTGCGAATACAGACCGCCGCCTTTCGTCGCAATTACGACATTACTTTAATGAGCATTTAGACCCAAGCGAGCTTCCAGATGCAAGCGATTTGGACGCACTTGAGGCCATGGAAGCTGCGAGAACAGCGTTCGATCAGAAATTGAAGAGCAGTTTTAGTGTCGCAATTGGTGAACTGGAAGATCTGAATTATCCAGGCTTTAGTGATCCACAGATTTTATTAGCGAGTAAAGTTAACCCTATTGAAGGGCTAAATCATGACTCAGCCGTTCAATTTAAAGTTGTACGCAGTGATGACTCCTCGGTCAATAATCTATGTCTGCCCGAAAAGTACAACGGCTTAGGTTATCAAAACCTGATCTCTATGATTTTTAATCTGATCCGCTTTCGTGATGAATGGATGCGTGTTGGAAAAGTAGGTAAGCGGGTAAACATTAGTAATACGTCGATAGAACCTTTGCACTTAATGCTTATTGAGGAACCAGAGGCACACCTGCATGCACAAGTGCAGCAGGTCTTTATTAAGAAGGCATATGGCGTATTGCGCAACCATACCGACTTGAAGGATAAGCATCAATTTTCTAGCCAGATGGTAGTAAGCACACATTCAAGCCACATTGCGCATGAGACAGACTTCACAGGTTTACGTTATTTCCAGAGAAAGAGGCTGGCAAGCGTGCTAGAAATACCTTTTGCCTCAGTCGTTAGCATGAAAACAATATTTGGTGATAGGACTGATACGTCAAAGTTTGCAACTCGATACTTAAAAACGACACATTGTGACTTATTTTTTGCTGATGCTGCAATTCTTGTTGAAGGTCCGGTAGAACGTATGCTGGTTCCTCACTTCATTAGAAATCACTATCCAGAGTTAGAGAGAAGCTATATCTCTCTTTTGGAGATCGGCGGTAGCCACGCGCATAGATTACGCCCGTTAATTGAGGCCTTGGGTATTCCCACGCTTGTTATCACCGATCTTGATTCAATTGATACAGAATCCACTAGTAAAGTACGACCGATGAGTGGGCAAAACCTGAGAACAGGAAACGATACATTAAAAAACTGGGCGCCCCAAAAAGCTACTTTAGATGAAGTCTTGGAAGCATCACCTGAAGAAAAAATAACTGACAAAGGATTGGTTCGGGTAGCTTATCCCTGTAGTACAAAGATTCAATATCTCTCAGGAAAAGATGAGGATGCTATTCCGTATACGTTTGAAGACGCTTTAGTACTAGAAAATCTCATGATGTTTAAAGCAATAACTGATAGCACTGGCCTCGTAAAGAAAATGGCCGCAGCCGTAAAAAAAGCAACGCTTGATGAGGCCTGCAAAGACATGTTTAATGCGCTCGATAAGAATGCTAAGAAGGCTGAAATGGCTCTGGAGTTGCTTTACACCACCGATCCAAATTCACTTAAACCTCCCACATATATTAAAGAAGGCCTTGATTGGCTTAAAACTATGCTAATCAATGATGCATCTTTGATAACTCCGTCGTTAGTTATGCCGGAGGATGTGTAATGACAGATGTAACCGACGCAAAAGCTGTTGATGATGAAATCTATAGCTGTCTTGACCTCGACCAGCCTAAAAGTTTTTTTCTATTTGCAGGTGCAGGATCAGGGAAGACTCGTTCATTGGTCGAAGTACTAAAACGGTTTCGTAAAAATAATATTCATCGCTTACGAGTTAATGCACAACAAGTGGCAATTATCACCTATACCAATGCAGCCTGTGATGAAATAAAACGACGGCTGGATTTTGACCCTGCGTTTAATGTATCGACTATTCATAGCTTTGCTTGGGAGTTGATTAAGCCACATACACATGATATTAAGGTTTTGCTTAAAGTACGCCTTCAAAATGACATTGATGAACTTGAAGTAGCGCAAAGCAAAGGACGAGCAGGATCAAAAGCGGCTGAAGATAGGCCTAGGCAAATAGCGTCAAAACGAAAACGGCTTGAGTCACTCAATACAATTCGAAAATTCACCTACAACCCCAATGGAGAGAACTCGGGCAAAGATTCGCTTAATCATGCAGAGGTAATAGCATTGACAGCGGAATTACTCGCAAGTCGTCCGCTTCTGCAAACAATTTTGACGCGTAAATTTCCAGTTTTACTACTGGATGAAAGCCAAGACACGAAAAAAGAATTAATCGAAGCACTTTTTACAGTTCAGCAAATGCATAAAACTCAATTTTCACTTGGGCTTTTTGGCGACACCATGCAGCGCATCTACATGGATGGAAAGGTAGACCTAGGACGGGATTTGCCTGATGATTGGCTGACCCCTAAGAAAATCTACAATTACAGAAGCCCACGTCGAGTCGTCAAACTCATCAATAAAATTCGAGAGGATGTTGATAAAAATCGGCAAGAACCTGCTAAAGAAAATGAAGGTTTTGTAAGGCTATTCATTGCAGATACCAGCCAGCCCATTGATAAAACCTCATTTGAAGACGCTGTTTGCAAAAAAATGGCTGAATTTACTAATGACAAGCTCTGGGCCGATCCAAAGGAAAATAAAACTCTGACCTTAGAGCACCATATGGCGGCTCAGCGTGGTAGTTTTTCAGATTTCTTCAACGCTCTGTACGTCGGTAAACTGAGAACTGGCTTACTAGACGGGACTCTATCTAGTATTACTTTTTTTTCTGAAAGGGTTCTGCCGTTAATTAACAACATAGAAGTTAATAATCAATTTTCGGTATCACGAATACTCAACAAACACTCTCCGTTAATGTTCAAGGAACAATTTGAAAATAGTGAAAACCCCAAAATTGAATTAAAAAAAGCGAAAGAAGCAGTAGATGCGCTTTACGCCCTATGGGAAAACGATTCTAGTCCAACGTTACAAAGTATTCTCAAAGAAATTAATCGCAGTGGATTATTCAAAGTACCCGACATTCTAGTAACAATTGCAGACAGACAAGAAAAAGACTTCGAGATTGCCGACGAAGATATTGACCCCATCATTGATGCTTGGGATAAGGCATTAACATCTTCCTTCAGTGAATTCAAAGAATATGTAAATTACATCTCTGATAAATCCCGTTTTGGGACGCATCAGGGGATAAAAGGACTCGAGTTTCCGCGCGCCATAGTAGTTCTTGATGATGAGGATGCCGGTGGAAATTTTTTTAGCTATGAAAAGTTATTCGGTGCTAAATCCCCTACAAAATCAGATGTTGATAATCAGGTAAATGGCAAAGAAACTAGTATTGACCGCACTAGACGATTATTTTATGTGACTTGCAGTCGAGCAGAAGAAAGTCTGGCAATAATTGCTTACACAAGTGAACCTAATAAGGTGAAAGAAAATGCCTTAAAGCAAGAATGGTTTACGGATGAGGAAATTGTAATGTTGTAGCGATTGATATTGTATTAAATAAATTTTATTGGTGATTTCATAAACATTTTATTTAGGATATCTCGGTTTGTTATTAGTTTTTGATAATAATTTATCCTCTTATATCAATAATATAGCGTATTTAAGATGGTATTAATCAATAACTTAAGCGGCCGACTTTATTTGGCGAGCAGTTCCATAAGCTGTTAGGCAAAACCATATGCTTTGAGTTTCATGTAAAGTAGAATGGCATAATTTAAACGAAGACGAAAATATATGATGTATATAACAATTGATGGTGATGATATTGGTCAGATGATTACATCATCATATTTGAAAAATGACGTAAGTGAGCTTTCAAGAATCAACCAAGTGGTAAATGAAAAAACGTCATTAATCTCTGACTTTCTAAACTCTCGAGGTTTCAACATCATATTTTGTGCCGCAGATGGCGTTGCTGGCTATTCAGAAGATGAAACTGTTGATGAAATAATTTTATTTGAAGAAATTAAATCTATAGCAGAACCTGAATTACGTTTCTCTGCAGGTCTTGGGGCAACGTTACAGGAGTCATACATAGCACTACTTTCGGCTAAAAGCAGTGGTAAGTACTGCCTGCATAACTTTTCGGTTTTAAATAAATATGTTTAGGATTATTGATTTTAAGTCACTGTTAAAATACGTGGCAATGATAACAACAATAATAAGTATCGGTGCTTATGAGTTTTTACAAAGCTATTGGATCAACGACCTATCGATTATAAAGGTAGTCAGCATAGCCCCATGGGTGGCATTTCTTATAATCATTGTTATTACAACTAACTTTTTTGCTAGGCCAATTTGGAAGTTATTCAAAAAGTTAAACCCTTCTTTATACCCTGATCTAAACGGTACATGGGAAGGTGAAATTACAACTCAAACAGGATTGGTAATATCTGTTCGAGTGCTAATTAAGCAAACACTTTTGGAAACACAAATAAATATCCATACTGAAACGTCAAAATCTATTACTTTAGAAACGACTCCAACTATCGAGGGAGGAGAACCTAAACTTTATTATATGTATCGATCCGTCCCAAAGAACCCTGACTGGAGTTCATATATAGGTTCTACTATTTTTGATATTCGTAAAGTTGATAGTAATTCTCAAGGTGCACTGGAATTGTCAGGGTGTTATTTTACAGATAGAAAAAGTACGGGAAGAATTAGGTTTAAACAAATGAGCACTGACGTAGATCAGGATATATCCTTCTACTGATCGGAATTTTTGCCTAATCGGATAACCGAAGGTGTTTAACCTCCAGCCCCACAGTAGAGGCCAATTTAACTCGACCACTACACTCTTACCCTGGCAGGTTAAACTAGGCAAGGCGTAGTTTACCGGACGCTTACCGCGAAGGTTTTAAATCGTTAGATGAAGCGTGTAAATGGGTCAATGAATTTGTTTATTGGTCCAACAGCGAGCATCGCCATAGCAGGATTAAGTTTGTGACACCAAACCAGAGACATGATGGTCTTGATGTTGGAATACTGGCGAAGCGAAAAGCGTTGTATCAGACAAAAAGAAATGAACATCCAGAGCGGTGGTCAAAAGAAGAGCGAAACTGGCAGCCAATAGGCGCTGTGGCGTTAAATCCAGAGCAACATAAAAAAGCTACTTAACAATTTAGGCGACAACTGTCTTGAAAAACGCCGTTAACCGCATAAGGTAATGCTCTGCTAATTCTGGTCTAGAAAAATTCCAATCACTTATTGTTACCTCCAATTACACGCAATTATCTAGCTCATGTATAATTACACGCAAGACAGGTAAATATGTGTAATTTAATTTACGGGTTTATTCCTATTCAATTAATTATTGTCTGAAGGCGAAGGTGACAAATGATATTCTCACTATCGCTTCCTCACCTTGGAATAGTGGTTCTGTAGTGGCGAAGTGAAGATGGCCACTTGCTTAGACGTTTTCAATACAAAATTTTATCTGGAGAGATATAAACAGAACTAGCTTTTTAAATCGTTGATGTCCAATGGTGAGCTAGTGAAAATCCAATTTTAACTTTGTTAAAACGTATTTATTTCAATATTTTTATTGACTTACATTATAGTAAGATTAAACAACCAACCTTCTAGCGTTCACCTTCAGCCACTCTTTGTGCTCGGCATAATCTGGCATCACTCGCTCAACTTCTTTCCAAAACTTAGGCGAGTGATCAAGTTGCTTTAAGTGGCAAAGCTCATGTACGACCACGTAATCAACGACTCGATTTGGCGCCATAACGATAATCCAATTAAAGTCGAGTTCACCTATAGGGCTGCAACTTCCCCAGCGACTCTTAAGTGTTTTAATGCTTACCGATTTAGGTTCTAGCCCCATGGTTTTTGAGTAACGTCTTACTTTTTCTTTAATCTTGCGTAACGCATTGAGCTTATACCAACGAATAACCGCATCTCGAACCAGATTGCTGCGCTTAGCTCCATCGGGTAAGGTCGCAACCAAGCGCCCCTGGATAAGTTTCACGGGAATATAAGCCCCTGTAACAACCTTTAAGCGATAATTTCGCCCAAGATAAGCATAGGCCTCGCCTGAAACAAATTCTCTGTCACTGGCAGGTTTGGACTCTTCATGCAGCGCAACCTTCTGCACTATCCATTGATATTTATCTTCCACCAGCTGCTGGATACGCTCAATAGCCAATGCTTTCGGAACAACCACAGAAACGAGGCCGTCATCGACCTTGATTGAAGCCGTTTTAGCCCTACTGGTTCTAACAACGCCAACATAAAGCCCTTTAACTTGTATTTGTTCAGGTTTAACAGCACTCACTATGACTTATTCCCAAACTTAGTCTTTGCCAATTCCATAAATCGCTCTTGAAGAATAGCCACCAACGCTTTATCACCAAACGGTTGATCCAATACTGCACGCTTAATCTCTTTCTTCATCCGTTTAACTTCATCATCTTTTCTGAAAAAGTCGATAATCTCTGTCGCTTCTTCTAGCATCGACACCAATACTTGAGTGGTTGTTTTGATTGCATCGTGAATGCTTTCATCAATCACATCACCATCGCTCGCTTGAGTGACTTCAGCCATCAAAATGCCATAGAAGGCGAACTCAGTTTCAGTTAGGCCGACATCTCGTGCCGCTTGCTGGTGGGCGTGACTAATATCATCAGTAAACTCAAATAGTAATTCAAGTTGCTCTGCCCACTTGCCGTGAGTTTTCTCAATAATGTCACGCAGCCTTAAGCTCAAAGATCGGTAATATTCAGGATCGTCATCAAGATTAATCGTAATGTGGTGCTTAATCGCACTTTCGATTTCAGATGCCTTAGACTCATCTGACTTCGTCGGTTTGATACTGTCTTTAAAGTTAGCAGCCAGTAAATCCACTGGTGGAATTTTAGGGTCTACGCCCGTACTCAAAATATGCTCATCCACTAATTGACGAACTTTCTCGCCAATCTCATGCATGTCTAAACCTTCATCACGATAAAGCGTCTTAGTCGCATTATGGATTTTGCCTAGTAGCTTCATATCAGCAATAAAAGGGATAGCGGCAACATCGGGTAAAATCACATTTAACTGTTTGGCAAATTGCTTAAAGGCCATATCAAATTGTGCACGGATCGACTCATCTTTTAATGCCAATACATAGTCATCAATATTTGCACTTGGTTGGCCATTTACCGTTACATTTTTAAAGAATGACATCGCCCGAGTGTGCTTGGCTTTTACCTTAGGTATTTCATCTTTTAAGCTTTGGTAAGTCCCTTCAACATCTTCACTGCTAAACAGATCTAAAGCATCCGTTAGGTAATTGGATAAACCGTGATAGTCCACAACATAGCCACACTCTTTGCCTTTATAGGTACGGTTAACCCGAGCTATGGCTTGCATCAAGGTATGATCTTGCAGCTTACGGTCGATATACATTACTTGCGCTATAGGCGCATCAAAGCCTGTTAGCAGCATATCTTTCACAATAAGAAAGGCGGTGTTATCAAACTTTTTATTTTTGTCTTCCGTACCCTGTTTATCAATACCAAAGGGTTTCTTAAAGTTATTGATAATCTGTTTTTGGCGTACTTTGTCCGTGTATTGAGCAATGTAAGCCTTGTCATTATGATCACCTGAAATGATTACTTCCGAAGGCGGTGCGCCTAATTCATCTAAGGTCTTTTTAAAGATGGCGGCGGCATGACGACTCCCAACCACAATCATGGCTTTAAAACCGTCAGGACGAATGCGTTCTTTATAATGCTTAATCAAATCTATACACACCCAGCGAATACGCGCCGGCGCTTCACGCACGGCTTTCTCTACACCATACTTTTTCTTAATTTCACGCTGTTCTTCTTCTGTGTAATCACCAAAATATTCTTCAAATAGTTTATCCAGTGATTCTCCAGCAACCTCAGATATCACTTCACGGCCTTCGTACAATAGTTTAACGGTTGCGCCGTCTTCGACTGCTTGGTTAATTCTATACTCGTCAATATAACCACCAAATGCTTGGCCCATTTTTTGGGTTTTAAGCAAAGGGGTACCAGTAAAGCCTATCTTGGGTGCATTCGGCAGGGCTGCATTAATGGTCATCGCCAAACCACCAAACTGGGTTCGATGTGCCTCATCAGCCAATACAATAATTTTATCGCTCGGATTAAGGTCGACAAACCCAGCAGCAACACCCTTTTGTTTTTCTTGTTCTTTCTCAAGGTCAGAAAACTTCTGCACCATTGCAGTCACTAAATCAGAGCTGTCTTTTTTAAGAAGTTCTTTAAGCTGCGCCACTGAGCCTGCGTTATAAACGGTTTCACCTTGGGCATCACGGAACGTATTAGATAGCTGCTCATCAAGTTGAGTTCGGTCGGTAATAAACACCAACTTGTACTTTTTTAGCTCCGGATCTCGGCGCATTTTTACTGCTAGCATCACCATGGTCAACGACTTACCACTGCCTTGGGTATGCCAAACTACACCGGACTTTTCTTTGCGATCTTTACCAGACTTTAAACGCTCAATGACTTTGTTTACCGCACGATATTGCTGATAACGCGCCACCTTCTTAATCACACGGCCATCATCGGTTTCAAACAATATAAAGTTCTGCAAAATATCTAAGAAGTTTGCTCTACTGAACATACCAGCCAATAAACGCTGCTGTGCCGTTACCTGAGTCAGCGCATCATAATTTTGAGTCATGCTGTCATTTGAAGGTAAATCGGAGGGTTGGGCGGAAGATTGAGCGGGTGTAATCGTATAACTAGCGGAAGACTCTGCAACTTGAGGCAGCACAATATGGCTGTCAGTGTCAGCAAGTACATCTTCGGGCAACTGTATATCCACAGGATGATTAAGGCGGACTATATTATTAAGTGATTGTTCAGAAAGCTGCTTCTCAGTAAAAGGGTAAGCGTCTTTCCAATCGCCATAATGTGACGAGTTTGAACTAATTGTGCCCACTTTGGCTTGATCACGACAGCTAGATACCATCAGCTGATTATACCAAAACAGTTTTTCAGCACCTTCATGATCTTCACTCTGGCGCAAATTAGCATAACGACGTAACTGGTTTATCCCTTCGCTCATCGGGCTTGAAATATACGGCGACTTACACTCAATAACAGCTAGAGGAATGCCATTCACAAAACAAACAATATCAGGGATGATATTCTGGTTAACGCCTTCAATTTTGAATTGATTAGTACAAACAAATTCGTTGTTTTCTGGCTTATCAAAGTCCACCAGCTTAACGGTTTGCCCCTTACGGCCCTTACCTAAATCTTGTTCGACTGATAAATAGCTGACTAAGGTTTGGTAGAACGCGTGGTTATACTCCATTAAGGCCGCAAAATTAGGGTGGGTCACATCACGCGATACCTTTCGCAGGTTCTCATCACTAATCCATGGGTTAATACGCTTAATTGCCGCTTCAAGACGCTTTACAAGTACCACATCACGCAAGTAAGTTCGCTCGCCTTTACCATCAGCATAAATATGCTCTGGTGATTCATTTACAGATGGCTTACTTGAAGGTGATAGATCCTTCCCAGAGATGTACTCCCAACCTAAACTCACTAGTTGCGCAATGGCGGGGGCTTCTACTTTATCGAACTCATCTTGATTCATAACTGAGGCTCTGTCCGTACAATTAAAATACTAAAAGCGCTAAAAACGAATGCGGCTTAAATTCCTTGTTCATCGATATTACAGATACTTAGCTTCATTAACAGCTCATATGTTCACGTTCATCGTAAAAAAGTACCCATTAATTCAAATTTGGACAATCTCCCCCCCACTGCAACAACAAAATACTCAGATATTATTCCCTCCGTTGGCAGAGGCTTCTACCAACATAACTTTATATTGGAGATACAAAAAATGAGTAATAACAAAACCCCAATGACCAGCGACGCAGCCGCTCGTATTCAAAGTGCAACGGCAAAGCAAAATGGTGGTTCAGTGCCTAAAGGTAGTGTTGCATCACGAGCGTCAAGTGCAGCAGCTAAAAATTCAGGTAGTGGCAAACAGGGGAGCAAATAATATGGCTAAGCATGATGATGATAACCGTTCACAGCAACTCAACCCTGAGCACGATGCCTATTGGCAGAGTCGCGGCGAAGATGATCGCCCTGATGATTGGCAAGAGCAGCTAGACGATTAAGTTTTATGTGTAAATAAAGCGCACATACAACATCATGTTGTTTGTGCGTTTTTATTAAAATAAACCAGCTTAAAACGTTCAAAATACTTAGGGTAGCACTCTAATACTTCAGCGATAATCACAAGGATTCTGTGATCATTTGTCTCTTCAAGTAACCTTTCGACTAAGGTATCGATAGCGTTAGCTATGCGTAGATAGATTAACGTCGACTCAATTTCATAATCCCCTAAGTCATTAGCAACATTAGTAATAAACTGTCGCAGCCTCTTATCTGAAGGCATATTTTTACGATTGCGCCAATCTCTAATCTGCCTATACTGCTTGTCGTTTAAAAGATCTTCTTTGTTACCGGACTCTTCAATATCAATGTAAGACGCTAATGCTCGCCAACCAGAATCGTGATCATGACGTGCTAATATGTTTCTTAGTTCCATTAACATTGCACCAAAACAAGTACACTCTTCGTTAGACACTGCGTAAGTGCTAATGACGGAAGAAAATACACCGTCATTAGACTTTATTTCAATCTCCGGCATTTGCCTCGAGGCATAAAGTAAAAGCCCGACCTCATAACTTGCAATTGCAGATAAATAAAAATCAAATCTTAGGTGATATTCTGCTTTTTTTACTGCGATAGCATTGGCTTCAACGTGAAACATGGGGTCATTAATGTTGCTAAAAAAATTGGTTAAGCAAGCTAATTGCTCTGCTGGCAGCATACTGTGCCTTGTCCATGTACCAAGTTGAGCTTGCCAAATCGCATTAGTATCATTCTTGTCTATTATTTTTTCCCTGATTTGATGCTTTATGCCTTTTACCATTTGATAGTCAGCTTCGGCTCTCATATCAATAAAATCAAATAAAGTAATAAACTCGCTATCATGACTTGAGAGCTTGAAGCCGTTAGATACTGAGTACCAAAGCCCTGCATTAGATCCTACACGCATGGCTCGATATGTTTTTAACATTAACGGAAGATCAATTAATTGTTTAAATGGAATGGGTAACTTATTCATCCAACCAGCTAACTTACTCATTGTCGGTTTTGCTACACCATTGTTGGTCATTTCTGCCCGAGAGCTTCTTCCTACATTTAATGGTATTCCGTGATGTTCTTCGGCAAGGGGGATCATTTTTATAATGTTAGCGGGAAGACCAAGTAACTCAGAAACATCTGATGGAGACGGTAAAAAAGTACTCTTATAGCTTGGCGATGCTATTACATACTTGCCTTGTTTATTAGGTTTCATTTGACGTCACCTTTGGCAACTGGCGTTCTATACAACGCAGGTAGTATGTTGGATACCCCCCCAATACACGTTTAAACGTTATTTCAAACTCCTCTGCTGAACAATGTAAACCAAGATTAAGGTTTTTAAGTGTAATGAACAAATTATCTAGCCCCATCGCTATTTTACTATAGGCTAAAATTACATCGATAAATTCACCGTCATCAAGGCTAAACAGTCGAATAAAAAACATCTGTAATTTACTATATGATGGAAGGTTCTTGCCTTTACGCCAATCTTTCAGCTGATTGTACTTTCTGTCGTTTAAGCTATCTCCTGAACCTGTAGCAACAGATTCATCAATATCAATACACTCAGCCAAAGTTCGCCAACTTATACCTCCATGTACCTTTTCAATAGTGCTCATTAACTCTATCAAAAAACCATCAAAACAGGTTTTAGCAGCCCCATCGGCGTACAACGACAAACCTTTTGTAAGAATGCCGTTTGGTTTAGTAACCTCTAGCATGTTTTCATGTTTTGTTAAAACCACGCCGACTTCATAATGGGCAATAGCCTCAAGGTAAAAATCTAACTGTAATGTAATAAAACACTCAAGCAGGGATAACTCAGATTCTTTGTCTTTTATCTGTTGTAGTTTATGCTGCTGCAAAACACGACAAAACATTTTCCACGTTGAATGCCCAACTTCTGAATGGCCTAACCACAATGGAGCTTGAAGCTGTAACTTATCGCTCAAGGTCATATCCTCAATGCCCTGCTTATCAACTTGCTGCTTTATATGCTCAAAGCACTCAACATCATCTTTGCAGCGTTGAGTCAAAAAAATAAGTAGAGGTTTAAACTCATCAAAATCGACAGCGGTATTTGCCCGCTGCATTTCCTCTGAGTTATTGAGTAACGAGTACCAGCCTAGTGCATTAGAATTGACCAGTGCACTTTGCGCAATATCCTGCCCATTAAAAATAGAGCTATCCGTAACAACACGACTAAACAGCTCTCTTGACCAGCGGAACATTTTCTTGGCTGACGGCAGCCCAACACCTGAAGTGGTTAACTTGTGTCGACTACTCGATTTAATATCAAGCGGTAAGTTTAAGTCTTGTTCAGCAACTTCAATGCCAAAAAGTATTGGGTTACTTATACCGAATAATTTCATCACCTCATTAGGTGGAGGTAAAAAAAGGTTACTTATATTACCTGTAGAAAATACTACTGGTTGCCCTGTTTGATATTCAGCTTTAAGCTGCTTAAATGATTCATCTAGCATTGTAACTAACGATTGTTTCGGCAAAGCATCCTTGCTCATGGTTCATCCTTGATGTTGTGCTTAATGTGTACTGTTACTTGGGATTCATTAGCTAATTCTTGCCGTCCATTAATCGACTTTCACGCGCACCTTGCCCGTGAGCAGATCTTGCATCAGGGCTTTTTTGATGTTTTTCTTGCTTGATAGCACTTCTTGTTTCAACATTATTTTCATATCAAGCTGTTCCAAAATAAGTACAACCTTATTTTGTTCTTCTATAGAGGGTAAGGCTAAGATAATTGACATAACATCAGATCCTGGAAGATTTGCTACAGTACCTTTCCGAACAAAAGAATCCACTTGTATCAAAGCATTATTAGTTTGCATAAAGTAGTTAATATACTTTGAATTCAAGCCTTTTCTTGGTGTCAACTTGATTGCGTAAGCACTTGCAATATAAGGTATTGATTGCGATTCAAATACTGCGGTAGCTCCACAATCGGCAGTTGTAATCATCACTAGATCACCATTCTTTAAGGCGTTTTTCTCAACTAATTTAGTATCCAATCTTGCAATAGGAACCTGTCTATACTTTATAACCCCATTATTAGAAAGATCTGTTCCTCGGATGGTTTTTACATTGCCTGAAGTATCATAATCTTTAGAGCTAAAGCGTGGACCATATTTATAATCGAGGAAAATATCTTTGAATTTAACAACCTCCCAGCTTTTCGGAATTCTGCCGACGGGTGAGTCTTTGAACTCGGTGTGGGGGATGTAACTTTCTCTACTAGCAATGCTATTGTGAAGAGTAGCGTCGTCTTGCTTAGTGCCAACACCACTGTTTTCAGAGGGAAGCAGCAGCTCTTGCATCATGGCAGTTTTGAGGTCTTTAAGCTTATCGATTTGCGCCTGTGTTTTGTCAATCACCTCATCCACTGACGTTAAAATCGCAGCAATCTTTTGCTGTTCAGGGAGTGGAGGGAGATCTATTACTAAATTCATAACATCTGAACCAGGTAAATTAGCAACCGTACCTTTACGAACAAATGAGTCGACTTGTTTTTTAGCATAGGATGTTTGCATAAAAAACTTTGAATATTCAGATGATATGAATTCAGTAGGCGTTAGACGAATAGCATACGCACTAGCAATGTATGGTATTTTCTGTTCATAAAACACAGCTGTCATACCGCAATCAGCAGTGGTAATCATAACAAGATCACCATCATACAATTGGTTGTTATCAACTAAAGTTTCATCAAGCTTTGCAGTTGGAACTTGTTGATATTTAATTTCACCAGTAGATGATACATCTGTCCCCCTAATTGTTTTAACATTGCCAAATTCATCATAATCCTTAGAGCTAAAGCGCGGTCCATATTTGTAGTCATGAAATACTTCTTTAAATTTTACAGCTCGCCACCCGTCAGGAACCACATTCAAGTTAGCCATTACTCAGCCGCTCCTGCGCATCCATTCGCTCGCGGCACTTGTGCATCCTCGGCAACCGTTCCCGACGTTGCTCTACCTACTGCATCCATGCAGTCGTGCACATTGTAACCCAGCTCCTTCAGATAGCCTTGCATCACTTGTTCGGCTGTCAACACTTCTGCATCGAGCTGGTGCAGTGAAACATGGTATTTATCCCACCAGCGTTCTAATTGACCTAACACAAGTGCCATTGCTGATGCTTGCTCAGTCGCATCGGCATCCGCAGACACTAAGCTTGCTTCAAAACTCTTTTCTACAAACGGTCTAATCTTCTCTTTAGTATCGATTTCTGCTTTGAAGTCATAATAATCAAAAGACTGTGGATTACCGCCCTCAAGGGAATGGCGAGGAGTGAAGACATAAGACACATCAAAGCCTTTTAGGATCTCGTCCCTAATGTAGACATCTTCCACTTCACGAACTGGAATGCCACCATGCAGAATGGCACGCACATCGAATATTTCAGCCGGTGGTGAAGTGTCGGCATAACGGCGTATGTTGAGGTTGTAATCGTTATCCGCTATTTCGCTTAACTCGACCACTTTTGAGTAGCGTGATAGTTCGGTGTAGTTATCAAAGGTGTCGACGATTTTGGCGATATCTTGCGGGCGCAGCTTGTTTTGGTTTTTACCCTCTTGATATTCTAGCTCGCTGTTGATAAACAGCACCTTGCCCTTACGCTCGGCAGGCTTTTGTTTATTAATGATTAACAAACAGGCTGGAATACCTGTACCGTAAAATAAACCTGCTGGCAGACCGACAACCGCTTCAAGTAGGTCATCTTCTAGTATGCCTTGGCGAATGGCTTTTTCGCTTGAACCTCGAAATAACACCCCATGCGGCATCACCACACCGACCATACCGTCGTTATTGGTACTGGCTATCATGTGCTGCACAAAGGCTAAGTCACCTGCATCTTTTGGCGGTGTGCCATAAGGGAATCGACCAAAGCCATCGTTGTCGCAATCCTCTTTACCCCACTTACTTAATGAAAATGGAGGGTTGGCGATAACGCGGTCGAAATGCATTAACTCACCACCAAGAGTATGTTTAGGGTCGCGCAAAGTATCGCCCTTGCGAATGTCAGCATTATGCACCCCGTGTAAGAACATGTTCATCTTACAAATGGCCCACGTATTTAGGTTCATCTCTTGGCCGAATAGCGACAAATTAGCCGCGTTCTCACCATGATCAGCTAGATGATTGCGCATTTGCACTAACATTCCGCCCGAGCCTGAGGTAGGGTCATAAATACGCATACCCGCATGGGGCTTAAGCAAGGCCACCAGCAGTTGCACCACTTCGCTTGGGGTATAGAATTCTCCGCCCTTTTTACCGGCGCTATCGGCAAACATCTTAATCAAGTATTCGTAAGCAGTGCCGAGCATATCTGGACGTTCAAAGTCGGCATTACGTAATCGATGTTTACTGAAGTGCGATAACAAGTCTTGTAGCTTTTTATCAGACAGCTTGTTTTTAATGTTGAAGTCGATAGTGACTAACACGCCCTCAAGGCTTGAGTTGTGTTCTTCAATCGCTTCGGCTGCGGTATTAAGTGCCTCACCAATGTTGTGTTTCAAATCTTTAAGCGCTGACCAACGGGCGATAGCGGGCATAAAAAACGTATCGTCGTACTCATCTTCATCATCGCTAAGCTCATCCGCTTGCGCCTGCGTTTTACCTTTATCGAGATAATACTGAACAACCTTTTCACGCTCTTCATCAAAGGCATCTGACAAGCGCTTTAGAAACATCATGCCAAAGATATAATCTTTAAATTCAGACGCATCCATATTGCCACGCAGAATATCGGCCGTTTCCCACAAGAATGATTCAAGCGTTTGAAGAGTGAGTTTATTAGTCATTGAGTAATGAGACCTTAAAATGATTTTGAATATATCGTAACATCGCCTCGCCACTGAGGGCTGGTGATGACGTATCGGTTCTGACGTGAAATTTTTCGTTATCTAAAAAAACAGGATGTGGGGAGCGAATACAATCTATACGAGCAACTATCATCTCATCTATTTTAACTTCTAATATTTTACAATATTGGTGATAATTTTTACCTAACCGAGACTCAAGTTGCGCACCAAGTTCTTGGATGTAGTTATCCATTTTGTTCCATCTACACTTTTTTAGTTCTAAATCTACACCAGTAATTTTCCCTTGGTCATTAACTCCAATCAGTAAAGTACCACCATCGCTATTCATAAAGGATGCGATATCTTTAATGACTTCAGCCTGAACATCTTTGTTTTTTTCCAGCTTCTCATTTGAACGAATCTTATCCACATTAGCGAAAAATGATTGCTTAAACTCCATCTGCCGGGTTTCACCCATTGCGATAAGATGCTTCAAATGCTTAGCGTCGCTCATACTGGACAAGGTATAAACCATTGCATCAGTATTATCCTCTATTAACTTATATTGTTTTGGTTCAGTCGTTAAATTTGAGAAAAAAACATCAATTTGTTGCTTTGCAATTAGTAACTTAGAGGCGACCTTAATTACTTCACTTTGTACCTCTACACTCGGTATGGGGATGTTCAAAGACTTGATAGAACTAGCTTGCAGCATTTGAATACTTACACCAGTTGGGATACGGTTTAGCATAAGTCGTCCTAAACTCGATTCGAAAAATAGCTTTGCATATTCATTAATTAGCTTATTTTTATGAAAAACTATCTCAATGTATGAACCTTTAGTTTTCTCTTTGCCAAACAGAGCCAATAACACAGGGCTTTTTTCAGGCTGATGTCGTCTCAAATATACTGCGTTCTCAATTTTTTCTGCATCTTCAGGCTTTGCGACTCTAATGGTTTTTACTAAGTCCTTATTACTGAGAGGAATACGCTCAAACCCTTCATGGTGACTCAATAAATGTGCGATTTCTTTGACTATTGGTGAGTTATCGACATAGCGAGTTATAGTTAAACTTGCTTCATGATCAAGCAATTTTTTGACATCAATAACTTTGCAGAAAGTGCCTTGTTCTTCAAAACGATCGAATGCCTCAATTACTTTTTCACTATCTTCGCTCCGCAGTCTATTCATTGAGCGCGTTGACTCGAAATCATGCGAAGCATCAATGAAAATAACTTTACCTTTGCGCTCAGCACTTTTGTTCTTATTTAGAATAAGCAAACACGTAGGAATGCCAGTGCCATAGAACAAACCAGAGGGTAGGCCAATAACAGCTTCAAGCAAATCATCTTCTATGATGCCTTGCCGGATTACTTTTTCACTAGATCCACGAAATAAGACACCATGAGGAACAACAACACCGATCATACCGTCATCATTGGTACTGGCTATCATATGTTGTAAAAATGCAAAATCGCCACTATTTTGGGGTGGCATACCATAAGAATAACGTTCAAAGGGATCGTCATTATGCTCTCCCCATTCCTTTAGAGAAAATGGAGGATTAGCGACCACGCGATCAAATTTCATTAATGTAGAGTTTTGAATATGCTGAGGATCACGTAAAGTGTCACCGACACGAACTGAAGAGTTATGAATACCATTTAGTACCATATTCATCTGACAAATAGCCCAAGTATACAAACTAATTTCTTGCCCAAACAACGACAAGTTATCAACATTACCAGTATGATTAGATACGAAGTTGTGGCTTTCAATCAACAGACCCCCCGCGCCACATGTCGGGTCATATATTCTCATACCTTTGCGAGGCTTAAGTAAGGCAACTAGTAACTGCACGACTTCAGGTGGAGTGTAAAATTCTCCAGCTTTCTTTCCTGCGCTATCGGCAAATCGTTTAATTAAATTTTGGAATGCTACGCCTAGTATATTTGGAGATTCAAAATGAGACTTCCCCAATCGTAATTTGCTGAAATGTGTTAATAAACTTCTTAGGTTGTTTACAGGCAGCTTATGCTTGTTATTAAAATCAATAAAAGTCAAAACTTCATGGAGGTAAGGATTTAGAGCCTCAATCTCATCCGCCGCTTGATTTACTTTATCACCAATATCATGCGTAAGTTTTGTCAGCTCAGACCATCGAGCGTTTTTAGGAATAAAGAAAATACCATCATAGTTATCTTTATTCTCCGATAACGTTACAGCTTCCGCCCGACTTACTCCTTCATCTAGATAGTACTGGAGCACCTTCTCACGCTCTTCATCAAACGTATCAGAAAGGTACTTCATAAAGGTAATAGCTAATACATATTCTTTAAATTCAGACGCATCCATATGACCACGCAAAATATCAGCACTTTCCCACAAGAATGATTCAAGCGTTTGAAGAGTGAGTTTGTTAGTCATTGAATTACCTAAAATGAAGGTGTGGGTCTGTATTGATAACAGGCACTTTATATTGCATGTGATTCTACGACTTTGTTGCAGGTGGAGCAATGAAGGCATGTTAGTTGTTTGATTTCGATACAAATACGATTGCTTGCTACAGCTATGAAATTAGCTATAAAGCTATTTCTTAGCCGCGATCTTATGGCTCTAAATGGTTGGACATAGGCAGTTAGAAAGTGTTTAGTATTTCTAGGGGCTACCACTCAGCAAGATTTATTAGAGCAGTTATTCATGTTCTACGATAAGCTTGAAGACGGTATTAAAGCAGAGCTGCCACTCAAGTGTATTTTGACGGTAGCGACAGCAGAGTAGTATCCATTGTGATAATTAACTTCCCTTTTTGGTGGTAGTAACTATAATTCCCTTGGTGGGAACCTTGAGGTGTAATGAAAGTCTTAGGAAGAGACAAACTTACAAAGTTTAGTCAAAAGCATGCTGACGCAAAAAAGGCACTTGAAGCTTGGTTTTCAGAAGCGAGTAAAGCTGACTGGAAAACCCCACAAGATATAAAGAATAGATATCGAAGCGCTGATTTCTTAGCTGATAATAAGGTTATCTTTAATGTGAAAGGTAACCATTACAGATTAGTTGTGAAAGTTAGATATCAAAATGGCATTGCTGTTATTGAATGGGTTGGAACTCATTCGGAGTATGATAAGCAAAGCTTTTAGGGAGGTATTATGGGCCACATTAAGTTAATTAAATCAACTCAAGATCATGAGCAAGCGTTAGCTCGCTTAATGCTATTAATGGATCGCGATCTTGCTCCGAACACTGCAGAAAATGATGAGTTGGATTTGCTTGCATTCTTGATCGAAAAGTATGAAGAAGAGGCCTTTCCTATTGAGTCTCCTGACCCTATTGAAGCGATTAAGTTTCGAATGGAACAACAAGGATTGATTAAAAAAGATTTAGTTCCATATTTTGGCTCTGCGTCAAAAGTAACGGAAGTACTAAACGGTACGCGAAGTTTAAGTCTTAATATGATCCGTAAGTTAAGCCCCGGTTTAGGGATATCTGCTGATGTCTTGATAAAAGAGCCTTGTCAAAAAGATACCATTTCCAAAGATGTTGATTGGGATGCTTTTCCTATATCAGAAATGCGCACCCGGGGTTATTTCGAAGGTTTTAAGGGCTCAATAAAGGAATTAAAAGAGTATTCAATTGAAAAGCTCAATCTGTTTTTAACGTCTGTTCCCAATGGCTTTTCTTTAAAACCAGCATTATTAAGAACCACTGCTCATTTACGTTCAAATGACAAAGAGACTAATAGTTACGCTTTATGGGCGTGGCAAGTCAGGATTTTACAGAAGGCGCAAGAAGAGCAGCTACCAGCTAAATATGTTAAAGGTACAGTTGATGCTAACTGGATGAAAAAATTGGCTCAGTTATCATGGTCTGATCAAGGGCCTAAGTTAGCGAAAGAGTTTTTGAACCGCCATGGTATTCATTTAATTATTGAAGCTCATTTACCAAAAACTTATTTAGATGGCGCTGTATGCATTTCTGCTAGCGGTAACCCTGTCGTTGCACTTACATTACGCTACGATAAATTAGATAACTTTTGGTTTTCGTTGATGCATGAGTTAGCACATATTGCGTTGCATGTGGATGGTACTGAAACATGGTACTTGGATAATTTAGATGCTGAAGGCGCCGACGAAGTTGAACAAGAGGCCGATGCATTAGCCCAGGAAAGCTTAATTCCATCAGGTTCTTCGAGTTTAGCCGAAGTGAAAGATGTTGATTGTGTGCAAAAACTTGCAAGTAAACTACACATATCACCATGCATTGTTGCTGGTAGAATCCGTTATGAGCGTAATGATCACTCTACATTTGGTAAAGCGTTCCGAGATAAGGTAAGAAGTCACTTTTAGTATGTAAGTTTCGCGTTTGATTGAAGTTTTTTTTTAAATGATTCTTAGCTCTGACATCGCATCGAGTTGTAAGCTCGTTCTCGTATCCACAAAGCACTGGAATAGCCTTTGACTGCGTTTGTGCTTTGAAGTATCCCTCACTATTTTAGCCATCATTTTATGATGGCAATCACACGCTAATTTTTATAAAGCAGCATCAACATCTCTCGTTAAGCCAAGAATATTCCCCTGTTATTTTCAGCAAAAACAAAAATAATGAGTCAAATTTAGTCACAAAACTAAGTTTCTTGCATTTATTTTCACTTTTTTTTATTCAAAAAAAATATCTAACTGCTTGAATAATATAGACCCCATTTATCCAGATTGTTTTTTGCTTTGTTATGATATCTGGTTTTGTTATTTGTTATCAATAACTTACATTTCCTGGTTTGTTTTTTGTGCTAAGATTGTTTTAGAAGTAATCGCACAGGATGATGCGATATAAATGTCGAAATGGAGTTTGACGATGTTGAGTAAAAATTTTGGTTGCGCTGATGATCAAGGGCAAAGACAAATGGACTTATACGATGGATGCAACAGTGAACATAATTCAATAGATGAATACAAGCCAGGCGTCACGATACAATCGTGTTCGTCACAGGGGCAAATGTGGCGTATTAAAAGTAGAACCACTGGTCGTGTATGTCATCTTTTATCTAAGCTTGAGTATCAAGTGTTTCTTCTCTTAGATATTCACCCGAATATCATTGAAATCAAAGAACAATATTCACACGACTTACCGTTGTCACTTAAAGTAGCTTTTGAGCTTGGCGTTAATCACCCACCGCAAAACAATCAAGAAAAATTACCGTTAACGACCGATTTTGTTGTTACTTACCAAGGGGTTGAGGCTAAGCAGATTGGCATATATGTTAAATATGCTAAAGATCTTAATAACTACAGAACAGTAGAAAAATTGTTGCTTGAGAAAGAAACACTAGCAAAAAGAAATATCCCGCTGTTAGTGATCACTGAAAAAGATATTGATACTAATGCTTTGAGAAATATAGAGTGGTTCTTAACGGCGGATGCATCTCAATATCAATTAGATGATGCTAAATCTAGAGCATCAAATATCTATGAGCAGCTTCAAGCTTCATCATCAGAGAAACTGACACAAATTCTAGCTCGTTTCGATGACGAGAATCAAATGCCAGCAGGCACACACTTAAACGAGTTGAAATGCTTATTGCAACTCGGATTTTTACATTTTGACTTAAACAAGGAATTTCATGAATTCTTAGGGCAAGATATATTGTTTGAGGCGGAGTTATGATTGAGTTTCTGCGCCCGAATGCTGTTTATTTGTGGAATGAACGTCCTTGTCGTCTTTTAAAAAATTTAGACTATTGCTGTATTTTTATTGATATAGAAAGCACTAGTGCTCTTCCATTTAAAGTCGATGCCGAAGATATAGACTTACATGACGAAATAGTTGAAATTGATGATCCATGGATTGAAATTATCAATCGGGCATATACGGCTGGTAGCGTTTACTTGAATAAGAGAGACAGCAATTACGAAAGGATAATACCACTGATTCAAAATGATGAGTTTTACGACAAAAATGTTAGAAGCGCAATAGTCGAGATATTAACTGCTCAAAGTTTTGGTTCTAAAAGTACGATATACCGCTATGCGAGGCGATATTGGCAGCGAGGACAAAGCATAAATACTTTATTGCCAGATTACTGTTATTGCGGAGGAAAGGGCAAGAAAAAGACTCGAAACGGTGTTCGTCTGGGGCGTCCGAAAGAATTCGGTGATTTACCTAATTCACTTTGGTCACCAGCGCTAGAAAGAATGATGCATTCCGCACTCTTAAATACCATTTTTTCAGAGCGTTATTTGATTGATAAAAAAGGAAAAAAGGTTAACAGTTGTGATTTAAATGCTGCATATACTGACTTATTAGCGCGATTTTGTGGTGGTGATATAAGCCGTTTGAGCAGTGGAAAACCCAGTAAGTCTATGTTGAAAGCATATTACAACAGTTGTTTTACTGTTGAGCGAAGAGCTCAAGCAAAACATGGTGAAATCTACTTTAAAGCTAACAATAGTCAGCTAACATCGAGTGTTAGAAAAGATATGGTAGGCCCAGGATCATCTTATTCAATAGATTCTACGCCATTTGATATTGGAGTAGCTAATGATGATCGACTGTTGCTCGGGCGACCGGTTTTATACCTATGTGTTGATGATTACTCATCTGCAATTACTGGCTTTTTATTAGTGTTAACACCTGCATCATACTTCAACGTAGTTAATGCGATGACGAGTGCTATTTCTAACAAAGTAAAGTTATGTGCAAAGCATGGAATGGATATTCAACAGAATGAGTGGCCTATGGAGGGCCTTCCCAAGGCTTTTTTTGCGGATTTAGGCTCCGACTTTAGAACTAAAAATATTGAAGCCGCGACATCTATGCACAATATTTCAATAATAAATAGTGGCGCAGGACAACCAAACAAAAGAGGGGATGGCGAGCGTGTATTTGGTCGTATACATGCTGAGTTAAGGCACCAGTTACCCGGATTAGTATCTCAATATACTTCAAAAAAATCAGGCGGAATGAGTAGCCAGAAGAACTATACCATGCACCTTGATGAGTTAAATAAAATCATCTTGAAAGCTATTCTTGTACTCAATAACAAACCGCTAGATAAATGGGATGGCGATAATGACTTCCCGGCCGAATTAGCTACGACACCGAATAATATTTGGAAATGGGGTGTCGCTCATAGGACTGGTTCTCTTCAATTGATAAACAAAGATTTTTTTTGGTTTTCATTACTTGAACAAGAAACCGCGACAATTTCAAATAGAAATATTTTAACAATCGATGGTGTTAAATATGTGCATCCGGAATTGTCTGGTCTTCGCGTTAAAGTTAATAGAAGTCAGCAGAAGCAAGTTGTTGTACGCGATAAAAGTGATGCTACAGCTATTTTTATAGTACCTAGTGAAGGTGCGCATGAGTATCTTCGATGCGAGCTTGAACCACATTTTCGACGGTTTAAAGGTCTGCCTTGGGCTGATGTTATCGATGATCTTAAAAAACGTAAACATAGTAATGCAAATGCACAACATTCTTATGAAGTGAAAAGAACCGCTGATTTTATTGAAAATGAAAAAGTCACTGAGGTTGCTACATGTGAGCGAAAAGAAGCTATAGATGGCTTATCGAAATCAGAACAAGTAGCTAATTTGGGCGATAAAAGTGAGCAACGCAGGCAGTCTCAAACTGTTTATAATAAATTAAAGCCAGAATTGGCTGTTAGTAATGCATGCATAAATGAGCCAATGATATATGAACAGGCGAATTCAGATGCAAGAGTAAAATTTTTCATGGATGAAGAGGATTAAAAATGGAGTTTAGTAATCAACGGCTATTAGTACCCGAAATACCACCCAGGGCATTTGAAGCTTGTTATATTGATGAAGCACATCCTTCATTTTGCGGTGTTCCATTTGTTGATGCGCTTATGCCTACTTTTAATGCAGCACAATTAAAAGAGAGCTTTAATAAAACAAATTATCGACAAGCATCGGTTGGTGACAGTGATATTGAGCGAAAACGTTGCGTTTATTCTCTTAAAGATGAATACACCGTTCTTGTACCAGAATTTCAAGATGTGTATGACAAGATAGATTTAGCTATAAAAAGTGGTTATCTATCGAGAGAGGACACTCTATATAACTATGAGCAACAGCGACAAAACCTGCATTATGCTATGAGTAACGATACTGTTCCATGGCGTGATTTAAGCGCGCCACGTCCTGTACGAAATGTTACATCTATAATTGGATGTAAAGGTTCTGGCAAAACGTTGGTGATGCAGCAATGTTTGTCAATGTACCCTAGTGTTATTTGGCATGCTAATAAATCTGAACAAGTTCAGATTGTTTATCTGTCAGTCAATTTAAAAGGAGCTACAAGCCCGATTGAGTATTGTAGTATTTTTTTACAATCGTTGGAAAACGCTATTGGGAAACAAAAGTATGCTAGCGAAGTTGTTGTTTCTCCAAATCTTAGAGCCGCATTGTTGAAAATACGAAGTTTGTTAATTACTTACAATGTCGGACTTGTTGTAATTGACTCTCTTCAAGTAATCGAAAAATGGAAATATGATGAGCGTAACATTTTTCTAGAACATATCGACGGTTTGGGTGATCTGGTGCCGTTGCTACTGATAAGTAATTCGAATGCGATATATGAGCTCAGTGATATTAGTCAGAGTAATATTGATTGGGATCCACTGATGCGTTTTTCTGGTAAAGATGATCTAATCGTTGAGCGTTGGTCTTTATTTAGCAAGAAGCTCTGGAAGCGGAATTGCTTAAAAAATCAATCACTAGAGCTCTCTGCTGAGTTAAGCTCTGAATGGTTTGATGCATGCGAAGGGGTTATCGGTCTTGCCGTCCATTTTTTTGTAGCATGTCAAATAGAAGCAATTAATTCAGGGGTAGAGCAGATTACGGTTAGCTTGATGAAGGACGTTAGGAGAAAAGAGTTTAGATTAAAAGAGGGTTTTTTATCAGCTATTAAGTCAGATAAAAATAAGATCTTCGAGCGTCTTGTAAATTCTCATGATAAGAGAAGAGTAAAACTCAAAAGCAACAAATCAAATCAAGCTCTAGCAAAGCCCCAAAATCCAGAAAAATTACAGCGTAATGACTTTAAACGCATCAGCAGAAAGGATTGGTCCAAGCTACCTCTCGATGACCTGAGGTATTTATTCTCACAAGATAAAAATGGCAGTTTTTATCACGTTCTAAAAAATGAAAAGCTTATCTTGTCTATGAGCGATTTGATTAGCTATGCTGAACTTCCCAGCGCCTTACCCAGATGAGTTAGTATATGGCATATTGAGCCGGGCCAGAGTACGCTTTTGCGTAACAAGTCCTAAGCGTTTACTCAGCGGTGTCATTGGCAGTCGCTCGGTTATTTCTTCAGTAAACTTTCCCTCTCGGCTTAACGATTTCACCTCGATTAATTCGTTAAATTTACCCTCGCCCATAGATCTTATTTATGGGCACACTCTATTCCCATTGTATAGTCCATTTCTACCCGAAAATAGAAGGTTAGAATGTTTAAACCATATGCAATTTAAGAGCTTTGGCTCGGTTCACCTCGCTTCTGGTTATGTCGCATCACTAATACCTAAATTACATGTGATGAGAGCTTGTCGGGATTGTATTGAAGAGCAACTGAATACAGTCGGTGAACCCTACTGGAGAAGAATACATCAAATTGTTGGAATAAATCATTGCTGTATACACGGAACTCCCCTAGTAAATATTCAACCCTACCATTCAATGCAACATAGGCATGAGTATTTTCCTCTGCAAACTCAACAAATAGAAACATTTTCACCTCAGATATTGATATCCAATCCTAAGTGGTTAGACGAGCAAGTGTGCTGGCTGCTTTATCGAGGAGAGCAGCAATCACTCAGTTTTGAGCAATGGACAAATCTGTATAGATATTTACTTGTTAAAAATGGATTCGCAAAAGGTTGTTTTTGTAATTACCCATTACTGAAAGAGGCTGTTGAGAGTGCCTGGTCAGAGGAATGGCTACGTTCGATGAATTTATTTCCAAATGAAACAGAGTCTAATTGGTTACATAAAATCACCAGAAAACATCGAAAATCCTTCAGTTATTTAGAGCATTTAGTCGCACTTTATGCCATTCAAAAAGATATCAAGCTCTCTGAGGTTATGGATAGAGGAAGGTCTTTAGTTAAATCAAATATCAAAACAGTTAAATTAACGACTTTCTCAAAAACAAAAATGCGAGAAAACCAAAAAATATGGCTAAATCAAGTTAAACAATTCGGGGCCAAAGTCGCTAGGGAAAATGGCTATGGAGGTACATATCTTTGGTTGTACCGCCACAATAGAGATTGGTTACTTAAAATTAATAACAAGTATAAGCGCCCTATTCCCGTAGTAAATAATAGAGTTGATTGGAAGAGAAGGGATATGGAAATTGTTAGAGCCCTTATTCGTATAATCGATAAACATTTTGATGATGTTTCGGGACCTCGATTATCGATTAAATGGCTTGTTTCTCAATTAGATACTGGAACGTCAGTGGAGAAATATCTATATAAACTGCCCTTGGCTTCAATCTATCTTGCCCGTTACTCTGAAAGTATTACTGATTATCAAATAAGAAGGATTACTCAAGTCATGATTATGACTAGACCAAATATACTTCCTAGATGGCAGATACTTAGATTGTCGGGATTAAGTGACGAGCGGATGACTCAAATGACATGTGAATTTTTGGATAGTCTACTAGCAAATTTTTGGGCTTTAAGAGGACTGTAACTAAAATGAACGAACAACAAAAATTAGAAGAATTACTAGGCCATTATTTTTCAGAACAAGATATAGCGTATATTTTCTCTTTACTACTGCCTTGGGCAGGAGACTACGAAGGCATTTCTAATTGGTTAGAAAAACCAATTTCAGCATTTGGTGATATTACTGCGATTGATGTTTGTGAAAGAGGGTTATCTAAGGACTTTATTGTATATTTAGCTGGGATTAATTGTGGTGGTTTTGCTTAATTAATGAGCTTGAATATCAGTTTCTAACATCACTATTATCGTACTATTTTAACCGCTTTTTAGTTTCTAACATTATTAATTTTCAGGATCGCACTTTGTTATAAAGATCATACATTTAGTTTATATTTTAGTTGCGTACTTTATTTAACTTCCACAAAATTTAATTTAACGGCTTCTTGGGAAGCCGTTTTTATTGGCTATAACACTGTAATAAAATAATTGATCATTTATCGCTTTAATTGTGAATCTGTCTATCTCTATGTTAATTATCGGCAAAGGATAAAGTCACTAACATTGCCAATAATGCTATTTAACGAGGATGAGGTTTATATCAATTGGATAAAATAAATTTACCGGCTAATGTGTAAAGTGAACATCATCGCTTCTGACATCAAGATGATAATTTTAATTGACCATTACAGTGTCGGTGAGATTGCATTTTTATAATTGAAAAATCAGGGGCGTGACATAAAACCAACGCCCCATCATTACTTAGCGATTACTTAGGTAACAGTACGGTATCAATTACATGGATCACACCGTTGCTAGCTTCAACATCTGTCATGATTACTTGTGCATTATTTACCATAACATTACCGTCTTTTACTTCAATGGTAACAGCTTGTCCTTCAACGGTAGTTGCGCTATCTAGGTTAACTACATCAGCAGCCAGCACTTTGCCTGAAACAACATGATAAGTTAGTACTGCAACAAGTTTATCTTTGTTTTCTGGTTTAAGAAGCATTTCTACTGTGCCTTCAGGCAACTTTGCAAACGCATCATCTGTTGGCGCGAATACTGTAAATGGACCCTCACCTTTTAATGTTTCAACAAGTCCTGCTGCTTTCACTGCTGCAACGAGAGTATTAAACGAGCCATTTTCAGCAGCGACATCAACGATATCTTTTTTCATACCATGATGCTCTGCATAAGAAACTGACGAGAACGCTAAACTAGCAAGGATAATAGCGATGATTGTAGTGAATTTATTTAACATTATATTTTCCTTTTTTGAGTGCATACCATTTTTGAGTTCAGCATTAGTTACGCATTCGTTAATTAATGAGATCAGTTTTTGTTTTAATAAACTAACGGGGTGAAATTGCAAAATAGTCGGTACTAAAAGATCAAGCTACGCTTCACAGCATCAAGCTCGTCGATAACAACATTTTATTTTAATGTGTAAAGTAGACTTGCTTGGTCAGTAGAGTTACATCAATGATTGATATTTTTACAGTTTAATTGTGTCAGTGACAGGTGATTAACTAATTGATAATAATGTTTATGTTGGTTTTTTTGTGGTGAGGCTAATAAGTCTAAACGTTAGGCTAGCAGTATTAACACTTCTTACCATCCGTTCCCTATAATGATGTTTGCGATATTGTGCCGCGGTTATTTTCATCATAGCCAGCATTCTTTTTAAAACAGCCAGCGCTAAATTATTATTTGTGCATATTTTATATTGGCATCAAATATTTATATCTTTTTATCTGAAAAGTTAATTATTTGTGTGTATTTTTTTTGAACCAGCAAATAAATCACCCCGTATAGAAATCGGTCACAATACTTAATGAGGATTTCTAAAATGAAACGGATTTACCCTTTTGCACTGTGTGTTTCTTTAATTGGTTTAACAGCTTGCTCTGACGACGATGATGTCATGGTTGTTGCTCCTGTAGAGCCAGAAATTTCATTCGTACGTGTTATTCATGCCGGTAGTGATGCACCATTAGTGAATGTTGTCGCTAATGGAAATGCATTACTGTCGAAGGTGGATTACGCCATGTCTAGTGATCTAATCCAAGTATCATCGGCGACTTACGATATTAGCGTTGATGCTGTTTTGGCCGATGGTAACACTGCAACCGTGCTCGAAACATCTCTTGATGCACAAAGTGATATGGAATATACCGCAGTGGCATTAGGGTTAGTGGCTAATGACACCCTAAATCTAAAACTGATTGCAAACCCAATAATGGACATTGCTACAGGTTACGCCAGAGTACAAGTTCTGCATGCTGCACCTGCAGCGGGCAATGTTGATGTTTATGTTACCGCCCCTGATGCAGATATTAGCGCTATGACTCCAACATTATCTGCAAACTATTTAGATGTAAGTTCGCAAATTGAGGTAGCTAATGGTGACTATCAAATTCGTATTACCGCATCAGGAATGAAAGATGTGGTATATGACTCAGGTACGGTTGCCTTAGCCGATATGCAAGATTACTTTATTAGCGCGATCCCTAATACCTGGTCTGGTGATTCACCAGTAGCATTACAAGTGTCGTTACCAGAAGGGCAAGTAATCTTAAATGATGTCAACAGCGGCGCAGATTTACGTGTTGTTCATGCTGTTGCTGACGCGCCTGCGGTGGACGTATTTGTTGACGAAGCAGTCACTCCAGCAGTTAACATGTTGTCTTTTGGTGAGGTAACGGGCTATGTCAATCTTGCTGACGGTACACATACAGTAACTGTTGCTGCGGATGCCGATAACAGTGTTGTGGTGATAGATAAGGCCGCCGTCGACTTAGATCTTGGTAAAAGTTATAGCACCTTAGCGGTAGGATCATTAATCGATAGCATGATTGAACCACTGGTGCTAGTTGAGCAAACCCGCCGCGTAGCGACTGAGGCAAAGTTAACAGTTACCCATGCTGCATATTCAGCACCAGAAGTTGATGTTTATCTTACAGCTTCTGCTGATATTACCGATGCAACGCCAGTATTAGAGGATGTACCATTTAAGGCCTCTTCTGGCAGTTTAAGTGTTACGCCTGGTAATTATGTAATTACTGTCACTGTTGCTAATACTAAAGATGTGGCTATCGGTCCGCTTGATGTGACCTTAGATGCTTCGGGTATTTATGCTGTCGCAGCTGTTGATAATGTCGATGGTGGATCGCCATTTGGGGTGATTTTATTAGACGACTTTACTGCGATGTAATATTTGCTATGTAAACCTTTTGCGGCTTATTCTTGCCAGATAAGCCGCTTTTTTTATACCTGTTAGATACACTCAATCACATTAAATTCTGAATACTTTTTATCTATGATTTAAATGGGACTTAAGCTCGCTGTGATTGTATAGATAGGTAGACATTATCAATACTCTCTATCTATATCGATAAGCTTAACTGTTTTATTTTATTGGTTTTTATGCTGACATTTATTACTGGCGCGTTATCGTTTTCTATAGGAATGGTGCTGTTGACTTTACAGGCACAAGCTGTGCAAAATTGCCCTCTATTTTATGTTGTTGAGTCAATTGATTACATCAATGGGATTGGCAACGGTTTACTCAGTTTTTTAGTTAATGTTAATGGTACATATCATCAAAATCATTTTTAAGGATAATTTAACAGGATGTTTACAATGGCGTTTACTATATTAATTCTATTGGTATTTTGGCTAATACCGTTAGTTATTATTGCCCGCAGCAAGAAAGTTAGCGCGAATGAGAAACTTGCCTGGTTGCTGGCAACCATATTTGTGAGTTGGTTGTCGTTTATTTTATTTCTCTTGCTCGCACCATTAAAACCTCGGGATAGCCATTAAGGTCATAGTTGTTGGTTATGTTCATGCAACAAAAAGGGAACAGTTACTGTTCCCTTTTTGTTGACGTCACATTATCAATTACCAAACTCGAGCGACTAGACCTTTGAGGTAATAACCTTCTGGGAATGCGCTGCTAATTGGATGATCGCTAGCTTGATGCATACGCTCAATAAACTGAACTTCACGTTTCGCATCCAAGGCAGCATCAGCAACCACTTTTTGGAATAGGTCTGACTGCATTAAGCCTGAACACGAGAACGTCAGTAATATTCCACCTGGATTAAGCAATTGCATCGCAATCATGTTGATGTCTTTATAACCGCGACATGCACCATCTAGCTGCGATTTATTGTCGGCAAACTTAGGCGGGTCGAGCACGATAACATCGAAAGTTTTAGCTTCATCTCGGTACTGGCGTAGTAATTTAAATACGTCAGCTTCGTTATAATTTACATGGTCATCATTAAGGTGATTAATCGCCATATTATCGCGAGCTGTTTGCAGCGCTAAGGTGGATACATCAACATTTTCAATACTCGCCGCGCCAGCTTTGGCGGCATATAAGCCGAAAGTACCAGTGTAACAGAAGCAGTTAAGTACAGATTTGCCTTTAACGAAACGAGCCGCCATAGCACGGTTGTCACGTTGATCTAGATAAAAACCGGTTTTGTGGCCTTTAATGACATCGACCGCAATCTTAATACCGTTTTCTTCGATGATAATAGGCATTGGGGGTAATTCGCCGTGAAGTAACCCTACGACAGGAACCAGGCCTTCTTTCTTTCTCGAGTCGACATCTGAACGCTCATAAACGGCGCAATCTGGATATTGAATCACTAGTTGTTCAACGATGGTATCGCGCCATTTTTCAGCACCAGTGCTTAATAGTTGGCAAACGAATACGTTGGCATAACGATCTATAGTGATACCAGGTAAACCGTCAGATTCTGCGGCAATTAAACGATAACCTGTAAGGCCTTGTTCGCGGATGAGTTCATCACGACCGGCTTGGGCCCTTTTTATACGTCTAGCAAAGAAGTCTGCATCGATGGTTTCTTCTTTGTCGAAGGTCCATATACGCACTTGGATTTGAGATTCTGGCGACCAGGCACCGCGTCCGAGCCAGTGCCCATCGTGCGCCACTACTTCAACAGTGTCACCAGCTTGCGGTTTGCCGCCATTGACGTTGTGAATTCCATTGGAAAATATCCAAGGGTGGCGTCGCTCTAATGAACGTTCGCGGCCAGGTTTAAGTTTAATTCTGATAGCCATGGTACTGCCTAATATAAAGTATAAGTGGAGAGTAAATTCGCTGCGCCTGATAACAACTGATTATAGGCCTTGTTCTGGGCTTATATGAGATTATCTAAGCTATATGGCTCAATTTGTGAGGGATATAAAGCTCGTGACGACAATGGGGTGATCATAGCGTGTTTTGAGTCTAAAAACCTGACAAATAATAACGCTGTAATATTAAGGTTAAGTTGACGGTATCGTTTGTTGATATTTGGATTATGGTTTTTTCGATGGCCTTTTTATTAAAGGTTTATCATTAGGTGTGCGCCGCCATAAACGTTGCTGGCTATTGTGCCTGCAAATAGTGCTGTATTAACAGATATCAGCAGGAATATTTTAGTTTGAGTAAGTTAACACTAAGGCTGAATATGTTTAACTTGTATTGTTTCATAGCCAAGTGACTATGGGATAAATCTGCTTGGTTAAGGTGTTGCCTTTAAAAGTGCGACATGATTATCGCTGTCCATTATCACTAATAATGACATTACTGGCCATAACGCTTTATTGGCTTTTCAGGCAACAAAATTTACACGTGAAAAAAGCAGAATATAGCCCTTAAATGGCAGAGCTTACTCAACTTCTGGATGGTCGTCATTTGCCGTAATATCGGCATGTTTTTCGTTGAGTAGTAAACTTGATAGGGCGATGCCACAGCCTATTTCTAGAATTCTTTTACCTTCAGTTTTGTAATCCAACATATAGTTAGCCAGTACTAAGCTTGATGGCCAAACAATACCAAAAATAGGCCAGCTGGCCGAGGATATTCTAAGTTTTATCCTATTTGGCACTCTTCATGTCAATCATCGATTATCTCGTGTCATTAAACACAGAGTGGTAGTTATTAAATATGTGATACATGTAGGAAGCTTAATGATAATGGTTTGCATTAACATATTCGTTATGTATAATTCACGAAAATTTACACTACTTTACATAACACACTAGTTGTTTACATTGTCTGATCGGGATGGAATATGAAAAAAACGTTAATAGCTGCAACACTATTTAGCCTTTTGGCTAGCAATCAAGTTATGGCTTCTGATGAAACGACTGAACTACGCCAGATTATTGAGCAGCAGCAGAAAGTGCTTAAAGATCTTGAAAAGCGTCTTGAGCAAACTGAAAAACGTGTAGAGGCGACGGCTGATGTAGTAGAAGCAAGCGCATCAAGCAAGTCGGCAACCACTATTGGTGGATATGGCGAATTACACTACAACAATATTAGCAATAACCAAACTGGTGAAGACAAGAAAGAATTCGACTTCCATCGCTTTGTATTATTTGTCGGTCACGAGTTTAATAGCAGTACACGTTTTTTCTCTGAACTCGAAGTTGAGCATTCCATCGCAGGTGAGAGCCAAAATGGCGAAGTTGAGTTAGAGCAAGCCTATATCGAGCATGACTTTAATGAGATGTTTACCGGTAAAGCTGGTCTATTTTTAATGCCTGTCGGTATTATCAACGAAACTCACGAACCAACAGCATTCTATGGTGTTGAGCGTAACCCAGTAGAAAAAGACATCATTCCTGCAACGTGGTGGGAAGGGGGTATAAACCTTAATATTAAAGCGGCGCCAGGTTTAGCCTTTGATACCGCAATCACTTCTGGTTTGTATTTAGACCAAAGCTCTGGTTACAAAATCCGTAATGGTCGTCAAAAAGTTTCTGAAGCTAAGGGCGAAGATTTAGCCTATACCGGCCGTGTAAAATACACTGCTGTTCCAGGTTTGGAGCTAGCAGCAACGGTTCAGTATCAGTCAGATTTAACTCAAGGTACTGCCGATGTTGATTCTGCAGCAGCAACATTGCTTACCGCACATGCCATTTACAGCATTGAACACTTCACTGTAAAAGCTCTATATGCACAGTGGAATATTGATGGTAAAGAAGCTGAAGCATTAGGTCGTGATAAGCAAAATGGTTTCTATATTGAGCCTGCTTACCGTATTAATGAACAGTTTGGTGTGTTTGCTCGTTATAACGAGTGGGACAACAATGCTGGTGATAGCGCCGATACTAAGAAAAAACAAACCAACGTGGGTGTTAACTACTGGTTACACGAAAACGTAGTGTTTAAAGCTGATTACGAAAATATTGGTGGCGCTGCAGATTCAGACGGTTTTAACTTAGGTGTTGGTTACCAGTTCTAAACCTGAGAATTCTCAGAGGTAAGACGCATCGATAAAAACGTTTATCGGTAAATGGGGGCCTGCAGTGTATATTGTTGGCGCCCGTATTTTTATGATGTTTGAGGGCTGTCATGCAAACAATATTACGATCATATTTGATGGTATTTATGCTGGGGTTAGCGGCTTGTTTGTCAGTATTTAATAGCGTTGCTGCCACACAATATCAGTCAAATGAAGCGTTTATTAGCCAAGCATTTAATGGCAGTAGTGGCGAGTCTAAGGTGCTATGGCTTGACGATGAGCTCAAACAAGCGATAGAAGTTATCTTAGCCCATCGTTTTAATAAAATGCGGCTGCGTTATTGGCTACACAATAATGCAACGGTATGGATAATGGACGAGATAGGTAAAGAATCGCCAATTACAGTGGCTATCCATGTAAAAGACAATCAAATAGAACGAACTAAAGTGTTAATCTATCGTGAAAGTCGCGGTGATGAAGTGCGTCATGATTTTTTTACTGATCAATTTAAGTCGGCCAAGCTAGATGACCAATATCAGCTTGATAAGCATATAGATGGCATTACAGGCGCGACATTATCAGTAAGAGCGTTAACTAAGTTATCGCGTATTGCATTATTACTTCATGCGCATGTGGTGCCATAAGCCCAATTTCAATTCCAGCGGATCATTTCAAGCAGGTTAGTGTGACTCAGACATCTCGACGTAATCGTTTTAGACTTAAGTTGTTACGAGCACTTCGTCCTTGGCATCGACGCTTAGGCTTAGCGAGTGTTTTATTTATCCTATTACTCGTGTTCACAGGTGTAGCGATAAATCACAGTGATGATTTTGGTTTAGACCAAACACCTGTTACCCAGTCTTGGTTACTTGATTATTATGGTATTCCAGCTCCTGCGCATGTCGCTCAGTTTTCTGCTTTAGATAAGCGTAATTTACCTGCACTTTATATTACTGATAATTTATTGTGGCAGGGAAAACAGGTTATTTTTGAAGGCCCACAAACGTTAATCAGTGCCAGTTATGCTGCCAATATGCTGGTGGCAATGGATAACAATCAGTTGTATTTATTCGATAGCGCAGGGCATTTACAAGAAACACAGAATAGCAGTACCGGTTTACCGGCTGGCTTATTAGCGCTGGCAGTAGTGGATGGTCGAGTATGGCTAAAGACAGACTCTGGTGTTTATCAAGCTGATGAGCAGTTAATTGATTGGCAACCTACTGTACCGCTCAAGCCGTTAAGTTGGCTTATGCCAAATCCTCAAGTTAATGCTGAGTTTATTCAACATGCTCGTAGTGCGCATTTAAATTGGCAACGCGTAATGCTAGATCTACATAGTGGTCGCCTATTTGGAGCGTTAACAGTGTGGCTATGGGACTTGTTTGCGCTAGCATTGTTGTTGGTATCATTAAGCGGTTTCTGGATTTGGTACCAAAAAAAATAATGGTAACAATGCTTTTATAATTTCATAAAGAGCGCATAAGATGGACTAGCAAGCTCATGGTTATAACGTTAGCCCATCAAGAGTGCCGACTCTTTAGATCGCTCAGCTTGCTGCACTTTCTTTAACTCAATTTTTTTCCAAACCTTGTCATGAAAGTAAAATACAACTGTATTAACGGCAGGCTCAAGCAGGGCTATGGTGCCACCGATAATAATGCTCCCGGTTAATAAGTAGGTAATCGTAAATGCGACACCGAAGTGTAAAATGGCAAAACTGAAAGTTTTTTTCATGGTTAAGTCCCCCTTTGTTAATTTGCTTAAATGATAACAGTTATCATTATCATGTAAAGCGGGTTAATTCGATTATTACCAATGAAAATTTCGATTACGATTATATTTTTTAATACCGAAAACAATAAAAGCCCTTAAAGGGCCTTTATGATGGCAGAAAATATCCGTTAATTTAGAGTATAACCCTATGTGCTGGGGTTAGTAATGCCAAGGAAAGCGGGAAAAATCTTGGTCGCGTTTTTCTAAAAAGGCATCACGGCCTTCTTGAGCTTCTTCACTCGCATACGCTAAGCGTGTGGCTTCACCGGCAAACAGTTGTTGGCCTACTAAGCCATCGTCGGCCATATTAAAGCCATATTTAAGCATACGCATTGCGGTAGGCGATTTAGAGTTAATCTCTTTTGCCCAAACTAATGCTTCTATTTCGAGCTCAGCATGGGGAATCGCTCGGTTTACCATGCCCATATCAAAGGCTTCTTCTGCTGAGTAATTAAAACCAAGAAAGAAGATTTCACGAGCACGTTTTTGGCCAATCATCTTAGCTAAATATGCACTGCCATACCCGGAATCAAAACTGCCCACATCAGGGTCAGTTTGTTTAAAGATAGCGTGTTCTTTAGAGGCTAATGTTAAGTCACACACTACATGTAAACTATGGCCACCACCCACAGCCCAGCCTGGCACAACTGCAATAACCACTTTGGGCATAAAACGAATCAAACGTTGTACTTCTAATATATGTAGGCGTCCCATGCGTGCGACATCAGGCTTACCTTCCTCTGCGCCTTCATATTTATAGCCGTCTTTACCACGAATACGTTGATCACCGCCTGCGCAAAATGAGTACTGACCTTTTGCTGATGGCCCATTACCTGTTAATAGTACACATCCTACATCAGACCATTGTCTAGCATGATCTAGAGCGATAAAGAGTTCGTCTACGGTTTTAGGGCGAAATGAATTAAGGCAATCAGGCCTGTCAATGGCAATACGCACTGTACCTTGGTGTTTTGCCCGATGATAAGTGATGTCTTCAAAATTGAATCCTTCGACAAGATCCCATAAGTCTGGATCAAAAATGTCGGATACTGATTCTGTGTGTGATTGAGTCATAAAAACCTAGCCCCTATTGTAGATATTACACAAAGGCTAGGCTTATTTGATATTTAGGTCAATTTGAGAGCATAAAACCGTTAACTAACTCGAGTTATTAGATTTTATCGCAAATAAATTGTAAGTTTTCTTTGGTGAAAACCGGGTGGCGAGCACTGCTATGGCAGTATTGATCTTTAAACTCAGCTATTGCTTCATTACTGGTAAACACACCATCTAACTCACGGATCTCAATAGTTGATAAGCGTTCGTAAATTTCCGCTTTAATTTGCGGTAAGTGTTTATCAATTTTAATGATTTTTGTGCCCGTCATCGAATCAAGCTTTTTGTCAGCCTTAGTAAACATTGTTTTAATGTCATGGATTGGCTTATCAAGCTTGTCTGTTTCCGTCGCGAAATAATAAATAATTCCCGCAATTATTATTAATCCTATCCAGCCTCTCATCTTTTTATCCAATAATGTGTTATTACCTATATAATAAGCTAGTTATCGTTCAATATTAAAGCAGTAAGGCTGTAACATGACGACAGAATCTAACCCCAAGGACTTTTCTAAACAACAACGTATTAAAATCCATCAACCTGATGCCAGTAAAGCAGACCGTTTCAATCCGCGCAACCGTATTTATGTAAGAGCTGTAGATGGCTTATGGACAACGTTACGCCGTTACATGGGTTGGATTGCTATGTTGTTCTTCTTATTGTTGCCCTGGTTGCCATGGGGCGATCGTCAAGCAGTTTGGTTTCATCTGGCCGAGCAAAAATTCCATGTGTTTGGTTTAACTATCTGGCCACAAGACCTCACCTTACTCGCAGCACTGTTTATGATAGCTGCATTCGGGTTGTTTTTCGTTACTACTTATCTCGGTAGAGTGTGGTGTGGCTATACCTGCCCACAAACGGTGTGGACCTTCATTTTTATCTGGTTTGAAGAAAAGTTTGAAGGCGCACGCAATAAACGCATTAAGCTTGATCAAATGCCATGGAGCTTTAATAAGCTATGGCGGAAAACCGCTAAACATACCTCTTGGCTACTGGTATCACTATTAACAGCCACAACCTTTGTATCTTACTTTGTTCCAAGCCGTGAACTGTACATTGACATCTTTACCTTGAATGCCGGTGGTGGAATATATTTTTGGGTTATTTTCTTCACTATTGCGACATATGGTAATGCCGGATGGATGCGTGAGATCATGTGTATTCATATGTGTCCTTATGCCCGTTTCCAAGCGGCTATGTTTGATAAAAATACTTATATAGTCGGTTACGACACTCAGCGTGGTGAAACGCGTGGTCCTCGTTCTCGCAAACAAGACCCAAAAGAAATGGGCTTAGGCGACTGTATTGATTGTGACTTATGTGTACAAGTCTGTCCGACAGGGATTGATATACGTAATGGTCTGCAATACGAATGTATTAACTGTGGGGCCTGTATTGATGCATGTGATAACACCATGGAACGCATGGGTTACGAAAAAGGGTTAATCAGTTACACAACAGAAAACAAACTTGATGGCGTACAAGAAAAGGTATTGCGACCTAAGCTGGTCGGTTACGGTGTAGTGCTGACTGTGATGATATTAATATTCATTTATGCCAGCGCAACTATTGCGCCTGTTCGTATGGATGTTATTAGAGATAGAAACTCACTGTATCGTCAAAACAACCAAGGCAATACCGAAAACACCTTTACGATAAAAATTCTTAATAAGACAGAACAGCCACAAGAGTATGAGTTAAGTGTCGAAGGTCTGCCGAATGCTAAATGGATTGGCCCGCAGCACGTCTCAATCGGATCTGGTGAAGTCATCACCTTGCCAATTAGTATTGCTGTCGATCCTATCGAGCTGAAGAGAAGTATTACTAAAATCGATATTAAAATTAACGCAGTTATAGACGGTAGCCCAATAGAAATAAAACAGGAAACTCGATTCTTTGGTGATTAGAACCGAGCAAAATAGGCAAAAAAGGGGCTGGTAGTTCCTTTTTTGTTCATTTCGATTGAAAAAGCACCTCTCAGTCATGTTTTTGCAATATTTAGCATTTTTATGCTTGCACTAAATCTTAAGCTGCCTATAATGCGCATCCACTGACACGGCAGACAGCGAAAGCGGTCACCGAGTTGGGTTGAATTAAGTGCTTCAAAAAACTGGATTCAAGGCGAAAAGAAAGTTTGAAAAAACACTTGACGCCGACACGGGAAAGCGTAGAATACGCACCCCAAGCCAACGACCTAGCGTCTTACGGCGATGTCTGAAAAATCGACATCACGTTCTTTAACAATCTAAACAAGAAATCTGTGTGGACATTCACAGGTATTGAGTTATTCGAAATTGTCTTCTGTTCTTCGGAATGTTGGCAATCAAAAAATTTAAACTCAATGCAACGATGAATGTTCATAGTAATATGTACAAAGACT